>NZ_JBMQQZ010000097.1:0-110964 GCF_057362025.1 Bordetella sp.
GTTGAACGCGGCGCCGCCGAGCGGGCCGTCGATCATGATGGAGAGCGGGGACGCGATGCGGTCCGGCAAGCCATGATGGTCGGCTTCCCAGGGCTGCGGCGCGTCATCGAAACGCAGATGGGAAACGGTAAAGCCCGTCAGTCCGGCCTTGGGTTTGGAGCCGCGGCCCGTCGCGCCCTCGTCGCGGATTTCGCCCCCCGCGCCCGTCGATGCGCCCGGAAACGGGGCGATGGCGGTGGGATGGTTGTGGGTCTCGACCTTCATCAAGGTATGGACGAGGGCGTCGCGGCGCTTGTACGTTAACGCATCGTCCGCCGTACCGGCGACGCCCGCATGGAAGCGTTGCGCCGCCCCCCCTTCCATGATGGCTGCGTTATCGGAATACGCCACCACGGTGCCGCCCGGCTGGGCGGCATGCGTGGCGCGGATCATGCCGAACAAGGTCTTGTCCTGCGGCTGGCCGTCGATGACCCATTGGGCGTTGAAGATCTTGTGCCGGCAATGTTCGCTGTTGGCCTGTGCGAACATCATCAGCTCTACATCCGTCGGATCGCGTTCGAGCCGGGCGAAGGCCTCGGCAAGATAGTCGATTTCATCGTCGGAAAGCGCCAGCCCGAGGGCGGTGTTGGCCTGCTCCAGGGCGGTGCGGCCCTGCGCCAGCACCGGCACGGTGCGCATGGAACGCCCTTCCACCGGCGCAAACAGAGCCTGGCCATCGAACTGGGCGTCCACCACGGTTTCGATCATCCGGTCGTGCAGGCAGTCGGCCGCGCGGGCCAGCATGGCATCGTCGAAGGCCTTCGCCCCCAGCAGGCCGCGTTCCGGCGTCAGCATATAGCGCACGCCCCGCTCGATGCGGCGCACACCGGCGAATCCGCAGTTGTGCGCGATATCGGTGGCCTTGCTGGCCCAGGGCGAAATCGTCCCCAGGCGGGGGATGACCCGCAGCACCAGGGCCTTGGCCGGCTCGGCCCCATCGTAGGGATCGCCGTAGTCGAGCAGTTCCGCCAGCCTTTGCTGGTCCGCCGGGGCGAGCGCCGTATCGCACAGCACGAAATGCTCGTAGCGGGCCGCGATGTCCGCCACCGGCAAGCCGGCCTGTTTCAGGTGGGCGAGCAGGCGCTCGCGACGAAAAGAGGACAGGACAGACGAACCGGGAAGGTACTGAACGATGGACACGATGGGCGCCGTAGAAGGAGGGGCAAAACCAGGATTTTACCCGTTACGGCCACCGCTTTCGCCGGGTAGGACGGTTTTGTCCCGCGCCCTCAGGCGGCGTCCGGATATCGCACTTCCAGGATCTCCAGCGACTCCACGCCCCCTGGTGTGCGCAGCGTCACGGTATCGCCCTCGCGGGCCTTCAGCAAGGCCCGGGCCACCGGCGAAATCCAGCTGATCTTGCCGGCCAGCGGCTCGGCCTCGTCCACGCCGACGATGGTGACCTCGTGCTCGTCGCCCGCCTTGTCCATATAAAGAACCGTGGCACCGAAGAACACCTGGTCCCGGTTGGGCTGCACCGCCGGGTCGACCACCTCTGCAATGTCCAGGCGCCGCGTCAGGAAGCGCATGCGGCGGTCGATTTCACGCAGGCGCTTTTTGCCATACAGGTAATCGCCGTTTTCCGAACGATCGCCGTTCGAGGCCGCCCACGACACCACTTGCACGACCGACGGGCGCTCCACGTTCATCAAATGCACCAGCTCGTCGCGCAGGCGGGCATAACCCTGCGGCGTGATGTAGTTCCGCGTGCCGGGCGGCAGGGCCTGCGCATGCGGGATGTCGTCGTCTTCGTCCTGTTCGGACTCTTTCACAAAGGCTTTATTCATGGCGGACTCGGATGCCTGGTCGCAAAACGGTATGCGCGGGGTATCGATATGGCGTACGGCGATTGCGATGGAGCGCCTGGCAGGGACGCCGGTGTATCAAACCCAGTCGTGCCAGACTGGCTTCAGGTCGGCCGGCAGAGGCGGAAGGCGCCCCAGGTCGACGCGACTTTCGTGCGGACTGTGGAAGTCCGACCCACGCGACGCCAGCAATGCGCGCTCCCGGGCGACCTCGGCATACCGCCGGCATTCGTCGGCGGTATGGCTGCCGGTGGTGACCTCGATGCCCTCGCCGCCCAGTGCCTGGAATTCGTCGAAAAACGCGGCAAACTGCAGCGGCGTGTACTTGTAGCGGCCGGGATGGGCGACGACCGCGCGTCCGCCCGCGTCGTGGATCCAGCCGATCGCCTCGGACAGGGTTGCCCACTGGATGGCGACCTGGCCCGGGCAGTCATCGCCCAGGTATTTATTGAAGACCGTCTGGACATCGGGGCAAAAGCCGGCTTCCACCAGGTAGCGCGCGAAGTGCGTGCGACTGATCAGCTCCGGATTGCCGGCGAACGGCAAAGCCCCCTCGAAGGCGCCGGGCATGCCCATCGCCGCCAGTTTTTCGCCTATCCTGCGGGCGCGGTCCGCGCGGCCGGCCCGGGTGCGGCGCAAGCCTTCGCGCAAGCCTTGATGCTCCGGGTCGAATCCCAGGCCGACGATGTGGACCGTCTGGCCGGCCCAGGTGACGGAGATCTCCACGCCGGTAATGAACCGCATGCCGATCTCCCGCGCCGCGGCCGCCGCCTCGGCCTGGCCGCCGACCTCGTCGTGGTCGGTCAGCGCCCAGACGTCCACACCGTTGGCGTGCGCGCGCAGCGCCACGTCGCGAGGCGACAAAACGCCGTCTGAAACGGTGGAATGGCAGTGCAGGTCGACGTTGAGAGCGGGAGTGGGTTGCATGGAGCTATTGTAGGCGCCCAGCTCGCCTCGCTCCAGAGAGTCAGGCCGGTTCGCGTAGAAAAGCTGCGACCGGGTCGATCTGCGCATCATCCATCAGGGTCGGCGCATGCCCGACGCCGGGCACCTCTACCGCCCGGGCGCGGGAATTACGCCGCACCATCTCGGCGGCGGTTTCGGCACTGAGCAGATCCGATTGCTGCCCCCGCATGACCAATATAGGACAGTCGATGGCCTCGTAGGAATGCCACAGCAACTGTTCGCCGGCCGCCATGGCGGCGTCGTCCTGTGCCGCGAAAGGCATGGCCAGGCCCAGGTCGTAATGCTTGATCCAGCGGTTGCCTCGCTGCAGGAATACGTGGCGCGCCAGCTCGCGCCACTGCTCATCCGTATGGGTGCCGAAGGATGCCGCCACCTGCCGAAGGTAAGCCACCGCGTCGTCAAAGGAGGCAAACTCCTGCTCTTCCCCCACGTATTGCCCGATCCGCGCCAGCGCATCGGCGGCCAGTCGGGGGCCGACGTCGTTCAATACCATCTTGTCCACGCGCAAGCCGGCCTTGCCCAGCCGGTCGCCGCCAGCGCCCTGGCGTGCCTCGCGCATCCGCGTGGAAATGGCGGCCGAGCCTGCCAGCACCATGCCGATCAGCCCGCCCATCGAGGTGCCGACCCAATGCAGCGTCCCAGGGCGCAGGCGCGCGATCAGCGTCACCATGTCGGCCACGTATTGGGGCACGGTATAAAAGGTAGGGTTGAGCAGCCAATCGGAGGCGCCCCGCCCCACGACGTCCGGGCACACCACACGGTAATCGCCGGACAAGCGGCGCGCCAGGGTGTCGAAGTCGCGCCCGGTACGCGTCAAGCCATGCACGCACAGCAATACCCTGTCGTTGGCAGGGTCGCCCCATTCCCAGTACGCCATGCGATGCATGCCCGCCGGACTGGCACAGGTGACGAAATCGAGACGCGGATCTTGCATGGGCGCTCCAGAGGTAAGCCGGGCCAGGCCGCCGGCCACGACTATGTTATCCCAGGACCTGGAGGCTGCTTCGCCGCCGGGCGCGCGTGCAGGCCTGGCGCCATCCTGACCCGGATCTACATTGCCGCGTGCCAATAGCGACCCGCCGCCTCGCGTTGCCCGTGCACCGCCAAACCCTGCTCACGGGAGGCCGCGATGACGGCGCCATGACGATCCGTACGCCAGAAAGTCGCCCCGGCGCGGCGCCAGCGACGCTCGACCGATGGCGCCGGATGGCGGAAGCGGTTCATGTAGCCCACCTGCGCAATAACGTGATCCGGCTGCGATGCCTCCACCAGCGCGACGCCGGACGAGGTGCTCGAACCGTGATGGGGGGCCATCAGCACATGGATGTGGGGCACGGTATAGGCAAACCGACGCTCCTGCGCTGTACCGACATCCCCGGGAAGCAGCGCGGCATGGTGCCGTCCCTGCACCAGCAGCACGCAGCCCCCCGCGTTGGAGCCCTTGCCGGATCGCCGGCGTGTCGCGCCGCGCGCCGACGGCCCTGGGACCGCGGCCGTGGACGCTGCCGGCCTGCCGCCTTTCCCGCCCTCTGCCCTGCCGATTGGATGCAGGAACGAAAAGCGCACACCATCGGCCTCCCATGCCTGGCCAGCTTCGCAAAGACGGCGGTCCGCGGGCATGGGAGCCTCCGCGGCGGTCCCGCGCACACGCGCCTCGCGGCGCAGGCGTGCGCGCAGATCGAACGACGTATAAACCTCGTGTACCGGCACCGCGCGAAGCAGGGAATCCAGGCCGCCGGCATGATCCTGGTCCCCATGGGAAATCACCAGCGTATCGATGCGATCGATCCCGCGCGCGCGCAAATAGGGCAACACGACCCGTTGCGCGCCGTCGGTACCGTTGCGGTGCAGCGGGCCGGCGTCGAAAACCAGCGTGCGCCGTGCCGTTTCGATCACGATCGCCCCACCCTGCCCGACATCCAGCGCCGTCAGGCGCCATTCGCCTTCGGCCGGACGCGCGGGCCGCCAGCAAAGGGCAGGCACAAGCAGCAGCCAGGCCCAGCGGCGCGAGGCCATGCCCGAGGGCAGCAAGGCCCATGCGATCCCGCATGTGGCCAGCGCGAGCAGCACTGCGGGCGGCGCCGCCACATCCAGCACCGCCCATTCGTGACCTGCCAGCCACGCTATCCACCGCATCGCCATGTCGAACACCCAGTGCGCGGCGTGGCCGGCCCAGGCCGCGACGCCCTCCGCGCCGGGCATCGCGCACAACGCGGCGCACAGCAGCGCCAGCGGTGTCACCAGCAAGCTCACGGCCGGAATGGCGACCGCGTTGGCCAAGGGCGAGGCCAATGCGACCTGCTGCGTCAGGAAGGCCAACACGGGAGTCAGGCTGAGCGTCACCACGCATTGCAGGCGGCCGGCCAGCACCCCGCCGCGCAGCCACCCGCGCCAGCGCGATGCCCCGGTGCTCGACGCGTCCTCGACCCTCGCAGCCGATGAGGCCTGGGCAGCCTGCCCCCAGGCCAGTACGGCTGCCACGGCACCGAAAGAGAGCCAGAAGCCCGGTGCGATAGGCGCCCAGGGGTCGAGCGCGACCACCGCGCACGCGGCCGCCAGCAGCGTCGCGCCCCACGGCAGCGGCAGCCGCAACAGCGCGGCGGCCCCCGCTACCGCCAGCATGAAAAACGTGCGTCGCGCCGGGATGCCCCACCCTGCCAGCAGGCAATACAGCCACGCCACCATCAGCGCCGCCGCGATTCCCACCAGTTGCGATGGCCATCTTTCCGCCAGATACGCGCCGCGCCACCGCAACCGGCGCCAGCACCAGCCCACGATACCGCCCGCCAATCCCGCCACCAAAGTCACATGCAGGCCGCTGATCGACACAAGGTGCGTGATGCCCGTCGCATTGAACACCCGCCAATCCTCGCGCGATACGCCAGCTTGATCGCCCAACGCCAACGCGACGACGACGGGCCCATAGCGTGCATCGTCCAAAACGGCCCGCATCCGCTCGCGCAATACATGCCGGGCGCGATGCACCGCGACCATGCCGACCTGCCAGCCATCGTCCGATAGCAATCGCGGCGTGCCCCGCACGGTAGCCGTCGCGCGCACATTGCGCTGGAACATTCGCGCCTCGCCATCGGCGGCGTGCGGATTAAGCGCGGCGTGCGGACGCTTCATGATCAGGGCCGCGCGCCACTGCTGGCCGGGCATGACGGATTGCTGTTCCGCGGTAGCCCCGCGCATGGGCAATGGCCACGAAACCCGTATATGCCCCGGCATGGCCGCAGAGCCCGCGTCCAGGACGCGCGCGTCGAACCGGACCGCGTCGGCCGATAGTTCGGCCAGCGAAACCACCCTGAACGCTACCCGGAAGACCTGGTTTTCGTGATCCGCGGCGAGTGCATCTTCAAGACGCGCACGTCCACGCTCGACCGCGTACAAGGCACCGCCGCCGGCCGCGCAGGCACAGAGCAGGGCCGCGCAGACGCAACGCCGTGCGGGCGGATTCCCGCCGGACCTCGCGGCCGCGACACGGTATCGAAACCAGGCAAGCATGACGATTGCCACGGCCAGCGGCAATGTGGCGTGCGGCGGAGGCAGGGCCGGCAATGTCTGCACTCCCGCCACCGCGGCGATGAAGGCCACCATGGCCAGGCGGCCTTCCATCCGCATCTCCCGCAACTGCACGGCAAGATGCTATCCGGAGCCGCGGCGCGGAATCGAATAGGCGGGACCAAAACAGCACCATGCCGCCATCCCGTAACGGATCCGCGCCCTCCTTCGCACCAATACAGACGGCCCCGCTTACGCGGGGCCGGGTACTGCACGAGAGGACTTACAGCATCCCCGCCTCTCATCGGGGAACCACACGGACAGCAATCCGCATGGCCAGGACTTCCTGGTCAGGCACACAGGCGTGCCTGACCCGAAAGCAGATGTTGGGTCGACCGAAGCGGCAGGCCGAAACTCACAGGCGCCACCGGTTCATGACCCGGGCGCCTCAGGCGCCTTGGAAGGGCTGGTTATCGATGTCGCCGAAGGCGATGTCCGTGGCGCTACTACGGTGATCCACGCCGGCGGCGACTTGCGCGCGGGTCACGCCGCTGTCCTGCTGGGCGACGAAAGGCGCGTTGTCGGGGTCGCTGTTGCCGGTCAGGCCGGCGGCGCGGGCTTGCGCCAGGTCAGCCAGCACCTGGGTGCGGCTCGCGCTCGCCTGGTCCTGTCCGTAGGTGCCCTGGAAGGGCTGGTTGTCCGAGTCGCCGCGCGGGGTCTGCGCCTGGGCGGCACCGATGGCGGCAAACGACAGAATCAACGCGGTAGCAATAGTCTTGATCTTCATGGCAGTACTCCTGGTCCTGGATAGTTTGGAAAGGGCCGGATACCGTGCTCTACCGATGGGCCGAGGTTCGCGGTAACCGTTGCTGTTTCCCCCATGAGCTGCATTCTGCGCCGCCCACACATAGGTATAAACCCGGATACGCGAAAATCATCTTTCCAAATACCGCAGCAATTCAATGTTGAACTGCTGCATTACGACCAGATTCCTTTTCTTCACACCATGAAGAAGATCAGCCGACAACCGGCACCAGGCGGGGCAACACCCGCAAGGCGGTGGAGGCGGTCCCGGCAGCCACCGCCGTCGCATTCGTGCCGCGCAATTCCGCCAAGGCCTGCGCGACCCCCGCGACCTGCCCGGGGGTATTGCGCCTGTCCGGCTCATGCAGCCATGCGGGCGGAATATCCGGCGCATCGGTTTCCAGTACCAGATGCTCCAGCCCCAGGTGCTGGGCGTGGCGCCTGATCTGCAAGGCACGAGGAAAGGTCATGGCCCCGCCGATGCCCAGCGCGAAGCCCTGGTCGATGAACCCCCGCGCCTGCTGCTCGCTGCCGTTGAAGGCATGCGCGATCCCGCCGCGCAGGTTGGGATGGCGGCGCAGATGCTTGAGTACGATGTCCTGCGAACGACGGACATGCAGCAACACCGGCAAGCCGAACTCCACGGCCAGGTCGAGCTGCGCCGCGTAGAAACGCTCTTGCTTGTCGCGCGGCTCTCCGCTGGCGATTTCCTTGACGAAGAAATCCAGACCGATTTCGCCGATGGCCACGAAGCGCGGATCGTCCATCGCCGCCTCGACGGCTTGCCGCAGGAAGGAAAGATCGTCATCCCAGGCAGCGCCCACGTACAAGGGATGGATGCCTAGCGCATAGGCGCCTCCCGGCATCGCATGCGCCAGATCGCGCACGGTCTGGAAGTTGGCACGGCCGATCGCGGGTATCACCACGGCGCGCACGCCGGCCTCGGCGGCCTGGGCGATTACCTGGTTACGATCGTGGTCGAATTCCTGGGCGTCGAGATGGCAGTGGGTATCGATCAGCATGGGCGCTCCTGCGAACCGCTGCCACTACACCAGACGGCCCTGCTCCATGGCGAGTTGCCTATCGGCGCGTCCGGCCAGTTCGCGGTCGTGCGTGACGATAGCAAAGGCCGTACCCGATTCCTTGTTTACCCGCGTCAGCAATTCGAACATGCTGTGGGCAGTGTTGCGATCGAGATTGCCCGTGGGTTCGTCGGCCAGTACGCATACCGGGCGCGTCACCAGCGCGCGTGCCAGCGCCACACGCTGGCGTTCGCCGCCGGATAATTGGCTGGGGAAATGCTGCGCCCGCGCCGCCAGGCCGACCTGTTCGAGCACCGCCTGCGCCTCTTTGCGTGCGCTTTGCCTGTCCAGGCGCCGCACGATCAATGGCATGGCCACGTTGTCCAGGGCGGAGAATTCGGCCAGCAGGTGATGAAACTGATACACGAAGCCCAGGCTGCGATTGCGCAGCGTACTCTTGGCGCTTTCCGCCAGTCCGGTGGCATTCACGCCGTCCACGGTGACCGTGCCGTGCGTGGGCACATCGAGCAGCCCCAGAATGTGCAGCAGCGTGCTCTTGCCCGACCCCGACGCCCCGACGATGGCCAGCATTTCGCCGCGCCGGATCGAAACGCTGACATCGCGCAGCACGTCGATGCGCGCGGGGCCCTCGTCGTACACCTTGGTAAGGTTCTCCGCATGCAGCGCGTACTCAGTCATGTCGCAACACCTGGGCCGGTTGCAGGCGCGAAGCGCGCCAGCTGGGATACAGCGTGGCCAGCAGCGACAGCACCAGGGACGTCAGGCCGACCGTCACGATGTCGGTCATCTCGGGATCCGAAGGCAGTTCGCTGATGAAATAGATCTGGCGCGGCAGGAAATGGATGCCGAGCAGGTGTTCGATGAACGGCACGATGGTCTCGATGTTGTAGGCGATCAGCATGCCGCCCAGGACCCCCAGCAAGGTCCCCACGATGCCTATCAGCGCCCCCTGCACGAGGAAGATGCGTGCGACCTCGCCGGGATTGGCCCCCAGCGTGCGCAGGATGGCGATATCCGATTGCTTGTCCTTCACCGCCATGACCAGCGACGACAACAGATTGAAGGCGGCGACGGCGACGATCAGCGCGAGGATCAGGAACATCATGCGCTTTTCCGTCTGCACGGCCGCGAACCACGTGCGGTTGTTGCGCGTCCAGTCGCTGGCCATGATATACGGCGGCAATTCTTTGGAGAGCTGCGCCGCCACCTGTGGCGCCCGTTGCATATCCTCGATACGCAGCCGCACGCCGGCGGTGCCGCTGTCGCGGAACACCTTGGCGGCATCCTCATCGTCGATGAAGGCCAGCGACGAATCGTATTCGTAATGTCCGGAGGAAAACACCCCGACCACGGTGAACTGGCGCATGCGGGGCGCGAAGCCGGCGGGGCTGATGGAGGCCTGCGGCGCAAGCAGCAACACGGTGTCGCCGACCTGCACCCCCAACTGCGATGCCAGGTCGCGCCCCAGCACCACGCCGAACGAGCCCGGCTTCAGGTCGTCGAGCTTGCCTGCCACCATTTGCCGCGGGATATCCGATACATGACCCTCGGTTTGCGGGTCGATACCCCGCACCTGGACGCCACGCAGGGCCTCTCCCCGCACCAGCATGCCTTGAGCAGCCACGAACGGCGCGGCCGCGCGCACTTCCTTGTTGCGCTCGGCCGCCTTCGCCAGCGCCTGCCATTGCGCCAGGATGTGGTCCGGGTTCCCACCCGGCACGTACAGCTCGATGTGAGGCAGCACCGACAACATGCGATCGCGCACATCCTTCTGGAAGCCGTTCATCACCGAAAGCACGATGATGAGCGCGGCCACGCCCAGGGCGATGCCGGCCATCGAACTGGCGGCGATGAAGGAGATGAACCTGTCGCGACGGCCGCGACGCCGGCGGATACGGGCCATGCCCGCGTAGCGAGCGCCTATCCAGAGTTCGTAAGGTATTTTCAGCACCCGCGCATTATGGCATTAACGGCCGGCGGCGATGCGGACGCCCGAGGACGGTACCCACGTCGGGCATCCGCGCAGATATACGCCCTGCCCGCCCCGCCGCACTACAATCCCCGCCATGCATATTGTCCTTCCCGGCGCGCTGCCACCCAGCGCGTCCATCGCCGCGGAGCTGGCCAAGCGGCTGCCCACGGCGGCTCCCACCCTGCACAACTGGATGCGCCAGGGTACGGGCCGTCAATCGCCCTTCGACCCGCACACCCACGGCTGTACGCCATTCGAGGCCTGGCAGCTGGAGCAAGCGGGCTTCCAACCTGCTCCCGGCCAGCCCATCGGCACCGGCCTGGGGCCCCTGCGCGCGGGCGTCGACGCGCCGGCCGAAGGGCGCGTGTGGATTGCCGACCTGGCCCACATCGCCCTGGGCACCGACCGCGCCAGCCTGGTGCCGGCCGAAGCGCTGGACCTGGACCACGCTGAAGGTGCCGCGCTGTTCGAGACGGCGCGCCCGCTGTTCGACGACACGCCTTTCGACGTCGCGCCATTGCAGCCCTTTCGCTGGCGTATCGGCGTGCCCGACGACATGCCGCTGTCCAGTGCCAGCCCGGCTGTGGTGACGGGGCAGCCGTTGAGCGCCTGGTGGACCCAGGATCCGGCGGCCCGCCCCTGGCGGCGCCTGGTCAATGAAATACAGATGGCGTGGTACGAGCACCCCGTCAACGTCCAGCGTGCCGGCCGTGGACTATTGCCGGCGAACGGCCTGTGGCTGTACGGCGGCGCGTCGCCCTGGACCAGGCCCGCCGCCATGCCGTCCCCGCCCAGCATTGCCGACGACCTGCTTTCCGCCTTCCAGGCGGAGGACTGGGGTACGTGGCTGCAAGAGCTGGAACGCCTGGACGCGGAGGTCCTGAAGCCGCACGCCGACGTCCGGGGCGGCACATCGCCAGCCCTGGCGCTTACCCTGCTGGGCCGCGACCGGCGCGCGACGCTTACCGTGCAGCCGCGCACCGCACTTCTGCGCTGGTTACCCACACGCGAACAATCCTGGAGGGCCTGGTGGTCTCCCCCCGTCTGACCGTACGCAACGGCGATCCCGCCGCCTGCCGGGCGCTGGAAGCCGCCGGCATCCATCCCTTGCTGGCACGCCTGTGGGCCGCCCGCGGCGTCATCCATCCGGACCAGACCCGCCTGGCCTGGCCTGCCATGCTGCCCCCGGCCCACCTGACCCGCGCCGATCACGCCGCTGCCATCCTGGCGGACGCCATCGAGCGGCGGCTGCGCCTGCTTATCGTCGCCGACTATGACTGCGACGGCGCCACCGCCTGCGCCGTGGGGCTGCGCGCACTACGGGCCATGGGCGCTGTGGTCGACTTCCTGGTGCCCAACCGCTTCGAAACCGGCTACGGCCTGTCGCCGGCGGTGGTTGAACTGGCCTGCCGCCATCCCGCGGGCAAGCCGGACCTGATCGTCACGGTGGATAACGGCATCGCAAGCGTCGATGGAGTGGCCAGTGCCAATGCCGCCGGTATCGGCGTCCTGATCACCGACCACCATCTGCCCGGCGACCGGCTTCCGGATGCCCTGGCCATCGTCAACCCCAACCAGCCGGGATGCGGGTTCCCGTCCAAGAACCTGGCGGGGGTCGGCGTCATTTTCTATCTGATGCTGGCCCTTCGTGCCGAACTGCGGCGGCGCGGCGTCTATCCGCCCGATGGCGGGCCGCGTCTTGACGCGCTGTCCGACCTGGTCGCCCTGGGCACCGTCGCGGACGTTGTCAAGCTCGATGCCAACAATCGCCTGCTGGTCACGCAAGGCCTGCAACGCATCCGCAGCGGGCGTATGCAGGCCGGCCTGCGCGCGCTGTACGCGGTGGCCGCGCGCGAGCCCCGCACCGCCAACGCCTTCGACCTGGGCTTCGCGCTGGGCCCGCGCATCAACGCGGCCGGCCGCCTTTCGGACATGAGCCTGGGCATCGCCTGCCTGACCACCGACGACGAAGCGCGTGCGCTGGAAATCGCCCGCGAGCTGGACGCCATCAACCGCGATCGCCGCAGTATCGAGGCCGCCATGCGCGAACAAGCCATGGCCGCGATGCAGGAGCCGGAAGCGACCACGGGCGCTACCGTCTGCGTCTACGACGATACCTGGCACCAGGGCGTAGTCGGCTTGGTCGCATCGCGGCTGAAGGATCAGTTCTGGCGCCCCACGCTGGCGTTCGCGCCCGCGGGCGACGACGAACTGCGGGGGTCCGGACGGTCCATCCCGGACGTCCACTTGCGCGACGCGCTGGACCTGGTATCCAAGCGCGATCCGACGCTGATCCGCAAATTCGGCGGCCACGCCATGGCCGCTGGCCTGACCGTCGGCCGCACCGACTTTCCGCGTTTCGCGCCGGCCTTCGAGGCTGCCGTGCGCGAACTCACCGGCCGCGACAACTTCGAACCGGTCCTGGAGACCGACGGCTCGCTCGAATCCGGCTATGCCAACGCCGACGTCGCCGGATTGCTGCAACAACAGGTCTGGGGATCGGGTTTCGCCGCCCCGCTGTTCCTCGATACCTTCCAGATCCGTGCCCAACGCCTGCTCGGCGACAAGCATCTGAAGTTGACGCTGGAACGTGGCTATCAACGCTTCGACGCTATCTGGTTCGGCCAGACACGCCTGCTGCCGGACACGGTGGACGTCGCCTACCGCCTGGAGCAGAATCTCTGGAACGGCCGCGTTTCGGTGCAATTGGTGGTCGAACACGCCGCATAAGACCGGGGCGTCGCACGGCGCCAGGACAACAGCCCCGCTGACCGGCCATGGCCGCGCGATCGCGCGGAACACGCTGACCTCGCGAGCAACGCCCCCCGGACGCCCCCATGCCGAAAACCAGTGCAGGAATCCTGATGTATTGCCGGTCCGGGCCCGATCTGTCCGTACTGCTGGTGCATCCCGGCGGACCTTTCTGGGCCAGCCGGGACGCCGGCGCATGGACGATACCCAAGGGAGAGCTCGACCCAGGCGAGGAACCCCTCTCGGCGGCGCTGCGCGAATTCACGGAAGAACTTGGCCGCCACCCGGGCGGAGACCCCTGGCTGCTCGGTGAAATCCGCCAACGCGCCGGCAAGCGTGTCATCGCTTATGCCCTGGAAGGCGATTTCGACGTTGCAACGCTAAGCAGCAATAGATTCGAAATGGAATGGCCGCCCCGCAGCGGACGGATGCAGGCATTTCCGGAAGTAGACCGGGCCGCCTGGATGTCCCTGGACCAGGCCGCCGCCAAAATCCTCCCCAGGCAGCAGCCCCTGCTGGACCAGCTCGCGCGGCGGACCCGCCCGTAGCGCTGCCGTGCGCGCGGATGTGCCGCGTCTCGCAGTCAGGCGCCGCCTCTCGTTGTTTATCCGCCGCAGTCGGAACCGGACGCCTCCCGCACTTCCCCATCATCCCGCTTTGGTTTATATATTAGAAAAATTTTATTTCACTAAGAAACATACGCGATGATAGTCGGTATCGATCTGGGCACCACCCACAGCCTGGTCGCCTGCTGGAAGGACGGCGCGCCGCATCTCATTCCCAACGCCCTGGGCAGCGTCCTCACACCATCCTGCATCAGCCTGGACCAGGACGGAACTGTCCTGGTTGGCCGCGCGGCACGCGAGCGCCTGCAGAGCCATCCCGACCGCAGCATCGCCGTGTTCAAGCGGCACATGGGCGGCAATAAGGAGTTCAGGCTGGGCTCCCGCTCCTTCCGGCCGGAGGAACTGTCCGCCCTGGTGCTGCGCGCCTTGAAAGCGGACGCGGAAGCCGCGATGGGCCAGGCGGTGACGGAAACCGTGATATCGGTGCCCGCGTACTTCTCCGATGGGCAGCGCAAGGCGACCCGCACGGCGGCACAGCTTGCCGGCCTGCATGTGGAACGCCTCGTCAACGAGCCTACCGCGGCCGCGTTGGCCTATGGCCTGCATCAACGGGGCAGCGAATCGCGATTCCTCGTGTTCGATCTGGGCGGCGGCACCTTCGATGTATCGATCCTGGAATTGTTCGAGGGCGTCATGGAGGTCCGTGCCACCGCCGGCGACAATTTTCTCGGGGGCGAGGACTTTTCCAACGAAATCGTCCATTGGTTCCTGCAGGCCAGCGGCCTACCCGACAAGGCGCGGCGCGACGGGCATTTCATGCAGCATCTGGCGGCGCGGGCAGAGGCGCTCAAATGCACGTTAAGCACCGAACCGCAGGCCGAACTCGCCGTTCATTGGCAAGGTCGGGACTACACGGCCGCGCTTTCCGAGGACCACTATCGACGCCTTTGCGAACCGTTGCTGGCCCGGCTGCGCCTACCGCTGGAACGCGCCCTGCGCGATGCGGGCTTGCGCGCGGGGGACGTGCAGGAAGTGGTCCTTGCCGGAGGCGCGACCCGCGCTCCCATGATCCGCAATCTGGTGACCCGCATGTTCGGCCGTTTCCCATCCGCGCACTTCAATCCGGACGAAGTTGTCGCCATGGGAGCGGCAGTCATGGCCGGCATGAAGGCGCGCGATGAAAGCCTGCGTGAAGTCGTCATGACCGATGTTTGCCCGTACTCCCTGGGCGTGGAAGCCAATCGGGACTTGCCCAGCGGCGAGAAGGCCCACGGGCAATTCATTCCCATCATCGAACGCAATACCGTCGTGCCGGTCAGCCGCGTGCATGGTTTCGCACCGGAACGCGATGGCCAGCATGTCCTGGAACTGCGGATTTTCCAGGGCGAATCGCGGCTGGCCCGGGACAATATCGAAATCGGCAAGTTGTCCGTGCCGCTCGAAGGAGGCCCGCGCGGGGATGGCGCGGTCGAAGTCCGCTTTACCTATGACGTAAACGGTCTGTTGGAAGTCGAGGTGACTCGTCTCAAGACGCAGCAGCTCTACCGTTTGGTTATCCGCAACAACGATACCGACCTGACCGAACAGCAAATCGAAGCGCGTTTCCAGGCCTTGGCCGAATTGAAAGTACATCCACGCGACAAACTGGAGAACCGCACACTGATTGCGGAAGCAGAACGCATCCATGAGTTCCTGCGCGGCGCCAGCCGCGAGCGCATGGCTGCCGAAATCGGCGAGTTCGAGGCGGTGCTCGCACACCAGAACGAACGCTCGATCGTGTCCGCGCGCGAGCGCCTGCGGGACGCCATCGAATACTTCGAGCGCGCCGGGGTCTTCGAAGGCGGCACCGAACCGTGTTGAGGAAACCGACATGTTCGATGTGCTGGGCATTGTCCCGACCTCCGACACGCGAGCCATCCGCCGCGCGTATGCCGCCGCCCTTAAACAGATCGACCAGCAAAGCCAACGCGACGCGTTCGAACAGCTGCGTGCCGCCTACGAATGGGCGCTGAAGTGGGCGGAAAGGCATTCCGCGACGCCCGCCAGTCCCGCGGACGGAAAGGACGCGGGCGCCGACACCATACGCCCATTGCCCGCGGCAAACGCGCCGCCTGCCCCGGTCGTTCCGCCCGCGACAGGCGATACCCGGCTATTCGCTGACGACGCCACGGGTCTCCCCGGGCACGCGTCGGGAACGCGCCCCCCGCTCATCGACTTTTCCTTGCGGTCTCCCATGCAGTCGATGGCGCTACGCCAGGCTGCCGCGGAAGAAAGCCGCAATGCCCTGCGCCGGCGGACGAAGGCGATCGACCACTGGGTCGCCGAATTGATGCGATCGCCCGCGCAGGACATTCCGGAACAATGGCGGCGCGCCATGGCCGACCCGGATTTACAGCATTTGGAAGCGACGGGGGTGTTCTCGGATGCCTTGCTGCGGGCCCTCGCGGCGAATCCGGAGGGCAAAATGACCCTGTACCGGGAGGCCGCGGAACGCTTCGACTGGGCCCAGATCGGGCCGGCTGACGACAACAAGCCAGAGCGGCAATGGCTGCAGCAGGTTATCCACGAAGGCGGTATCCTGCGCCGGCAAACCCCGCGCGTGCGCAAGGCCCATGAACGCGCGATCGCCGAGATGCTGCGCAGTCCGGAGCCGAGTCGCCGCAAGGCGCGCAAGTTTGGGCCGCACGTACAGACGATGTGCGTTCGCATGCAATCCTGGCTGACGCTGCAGGTGCCGCGCGGCGTACAGCGCAGTTGGCAAAGGGTGATCGCCGAGACGCCACGCTACGGATTCTGGGGATCCATGCGAAGGCGATTGGCATGGGCCTGGATGCTGCTGGTCGCCTGCAACCTCGTCTATCACTTGTTCACACAGGAGGACACGCGCGGCAGCTCGCGTCCGCGCGGTGGACCGGACTCCAGCCATGCCGTCTCGTCGGCACGTGCCCCCTACAAGGAACAGCCCAACCTTGCATTCAGTAAAAAGGAACCTATTGCGCCCGATGGCAGGCAACCGCCGGAGCCTTCCTTCGATGGGTCGGCCGCCGCGGCCACAGGCCTCGCACACTACACAATCGACATCCCGGGCGACCATGGAAAACCGCCCGGCCGCCTGTCGCTTACCTTTCCCTTCCCCGCATATCCACCCATTGCACGCCGCCTGCAAGAAGAAGGGGAAGTGCACGTCCGCGTGCTGATCAACCACGAGAAAAAGCTGATCGCCACCTTGGCGCGGTCATCCGGCCACGCCGACCTGGACCAGGCGGCGCTGCAAGCCGCGCGAGGCATACGCGTAACCGGGGATGCGCCTCCGCCGACGGGGATCAGCGCAGTGATACCGTTCACATTCAACCTGCGGCGCTAGCATTACGGCTGCGCTGCCGACCTGCCGCGCGGCGCGCGCATGCTTGCGGACAGCACGGGCCGGCAGGCCAGGGCCAGGGCCAGGGCCCTGGCCACGGGCCGCTTAGCGATTCACCAGCTTGGCGGGCTGCGCCAATGCCACCAGCGCACCCACGCAGAGGCATGCGGCGAGCACATAAATGCCGCTATTGGTCGAACCCGTCGTGTCCTTCAACCAGCCCACCAGATACGGGCTGATGAAGCCGGCCAGATTGCTGACGGAATTGATCAGCGCGATACCGGCGGCGGCAGCCGTACCGCCCAGCACGGCGGTCGGCAGGCTCCAGAACAGGGGCAGCACCGTGCAGATACCCACATTGGCGACCGTCAGCGCGGCGATCGCGATCCAGGTATTGCCCGCGTACAAGGCAGAGAACACCAGCCCCGCCGCCCCGATCAGGGATGGCACCGCGAGATGCCAGCGGCGTTCATGCTTGCGGTCCGAGCTGCGTGAAATCAGGACCATGCCGAGCACTGCGAACAGGTTCGGCACCGCCGTCAGCAAGCCTATGGTCAACGGATCCTGCACGCCGGTATTGCGAACCAGCGTAGGCATCCAGAAGCCGACCCCGTACAAGCCCATCACGAAGGAAAAATAGATGCTTGCCATGACCCAGACGCGCGGCTTGGTCATGGCCTCGCGAATGGGCGGATCCTGCTTCTCTTTTTCCTCGGCCTCGATGTTGCGTGCGAGCGTCGCGCGTTCGCTTTCGGTCAGCCATTTCGCCTGGCTGACACGGTCGTCCAGGAACACCAGCACGATCAGGCCGATGATCACCGACGGGATGCCTTCCAGGATGAACAGCCATTGCCAGCCGGCCATGCCATGGTCGCCATGGAAGGTATGCATGATCCAACCCGAAATCGGGCCGCCGATCAGGCCGGACAAGGGCACGGCGGTCATGAAGAACGTAGTGATCCGGCCGCGCCGCGCGTGCGGAAACCAGTACGTCAGGTACAGGATGATGCCGGGAAAGAAGCCGGCCTCGGCCAGGCCCAGCAGGAACCGCAGGAGGTAGAACATGCCCGGCGTGGTCACGAAAATCATGGCCGACGAGATAATGCCCCAGGTGATCATGATGCGCGCGATCCAACGGCGCGCGCCGACGCGATGCAGGATGATGTTGCTGGGCACTTCGAAAATGAAATAGCCCAGGAAGAAAATCCCCGCGCCCAATCCGTAGACGGTGTCGCTGAACTGCAGATCCTGCAGCATCTGCAGCTTTGCGAAGCCGACGTTCACGCGATCCAGGTACGCGACCACGTAGCAAAGAACCAGAAAAGGCACGATGCGCAGCGTCACCTTGCGGTAAAGCGGGTCTTCCGCGCTGGCAGTTGATGCCGAAGCACCGGGATTGATGACCGTTTCCATTCGTCTCCTCCGTATCGGATGGTTGTACCGCCGGGTGGCGGCCCGCGCTTGTCGTCACGACGCGCGCCGGCATTATGCAGCCGCGCGGCAAGGCGTGCGCGGCTCTGTAAATCCCGCAGCCTAGACGGCGGAAACTGACTTAAGCCTGAACAGAATTCAGCCACGGGGACGCATCCTTCGCCACATGGCCGGCGTGGCCCCCGATCAGGTGCCGTCCACCCCCGATGGCTCGCGCCAGCGCCATTCCAAATGGGTGGACGACACCTGAAGTCCAGGCTTATCCCCCGGCATTCCGCTGGCCGCGGGTGGTTCCGAGGCAGGCAGGCTAAAATGTCAGGTTTTCGAAATTCAAGCCAGGAAGCACCATGGAAGCCGAACGCCAGAACCAGATCGCCGCCCGACTCGCCGACTACGCCGAGCGCGAAAAGGCTCTCCGGAGGTATCTTTGACTACGATGCCAAGTCCGAGCGCCTGCAAGTCGTAAACGCGGAACTCGAAAACCCCGACGTCTGGAACGATCCCAAGCATGCCCAGGACCTGGGCCGCGAAAAGAAAAGCCTGGAAGATGTCGTGGAAACGCTGTCCGCGCTGGGCAGCGGCCTGGCGGACGCAGCCGAACTCTTCGAACTGGCGGCTGGCGATGAAGACGACGCCACCCTGCTTTCCATCGAAGCGGATGCCGACGCCTTCCAGGAGAAACTGGAAGGCCTGGAATTCCGCCGCATGTTCTCGAATCCGGCCGACCCGCTGAACTGCTTCCTGGATATCCAGGCCGGCGCCGGCGGCACCGAGGCGCAGGACTGGGCATCGATGCTGTTGCGGCAGTACCTGAAATACTGCGAACGCAAGGGCTTCAAGGCCGAAGTCCTGGAAGAGTCGGAAGGCGAAGTCGCCGGCATCAAGTCCGCGACCATCAAGATCGAGGGCGAATATGCCTTCGGCTACCTGCGTACGGAAACCGGTGTGCACCGCCTGGTACGCAAGAGCCCATTCGACTCTTCGGGCGGCCGCCATACCTCCTTCGCCAGCGTGTTCGTGTATCCCGAGGTCGACGACTCGTTCGAAATCGACATCAACCCGGCGGACCTGCGCGTCGATACCTACCGGGCCAGCGGCGCCGGCGGCCAGCACATCAACAAGACCGACTCCGCGGTTCGTATCACGCACATGCCGACGGGCATCGTCGTGCAGTGCCAGAACGACCGTTCGCAGCACCGCAACCGCGCCGAAGCCATGCAGATGCTGAAGTCGCGCCTGTACGAACTGGAAATGCGCAACCGGATGGCCGAGCAGCAAAAGCTGGAAGACTCCAAGACCGATGTCGGCTGGGGTCACCAGATCCGCTCCTACGTGCTGGACCAGAGCCGGATCAAGGACCTGCGCACCAACGTGGAAATCTCGAATACCCAGAAGGTCCTGGACGGCGACCTCGACCCGTTCATCCAGGCCAGCCTGAAACAGGGCGTCTGACCCCTGCCGCTCCGCTTCTCCCACCCACTGACGCACGCGTATAAAAGGCCATCCCATGACCCATTCCGTAGTCGTTCTGACCGGCGCTTCCCGCGGTATCGGCGCCGCCCTGGCCCGCCAACTGGCGAAATCCGGCACACGCCTGATCACCCTGGCGCGCCGCCAGGATGCCGAACTGGCGGCTTATGCTTCGGCCCAGGGCGCGGAACTGGAGCAGATTGCCGTCGACCTGTCCGACACCGCTGCGGCCACCGCGGTAGCGGCGCGGGTGGCCGGAGGCCTGCCGCGCGACGCCAGGCGCTACGTGCTGATCAATAACGCCGGCACCGTCGCCCCGGTCTCGCCGGTCGACGACCTGAACGATGCCGCCGCCATCACCCAGGCCCTCAACCTGAACGTCATCGCGGTCATGCTGCTGACGTCGCGCTTCCTGGAGGCGACACGCGGCCTGCCGGCCGACCGGCGCGTCCTGAACATATCTTCCGGCGCCGGGCGCAATCCCACCGCCGGCTGGGGCGTTTACTGCGCGACCAAGGCCGCGCTGGACATGTACACGCGCGTCGCCCGGCAGGAAGAGGATACCCACGGGGCGAAGTTCGTTTCGCTGGCGCCCGGCGTCGTCGATACCGACATGCAGGGTGTGATCCGCTCCAGCGATCCCGCCGCCTTCCCCGCCCTGCCCCGTTTCAAGGACCTGCATGCCGGCGGCAAGCTGGCCGCGCCGGCCGATGTGGCCGCGCGCATCGCCGCCTATCTCGAACGCGAAGACTTCGGCACGACCGAAATCGACGACATCCGCAATTACAACTGACCCGCATCATGACCGATACTTCGACCGCCCCCGTCGCGCAGGACGAAAACCGGCTGATCGCCGAACGGCGAGCCAAGCTGGCCAAGCTGCGCGAAAGCGGCCCCGCCTACCCGAACGACTTCACGCCGGACGCCCGCGCGGCCGACCTGCACGCCCAATTCGATGGTTCCGACCAGGACGCCCTGGCCGCCCTGGGCAAGGTCGCCAAGGTGGCCGGCCGCATGATGCTCAAGCGCGTCATGGGCAAGGCCAGCTTCGCCACGGTGCAGGATGCGACCGGCCGCATCCAGATCTACCTGGATCGCGGCGTGCTCGGGGAAGACAGCTATACGGCTTTCAAGCAATGGGATATCGGCGACCTGATCGCGGTCGAAGGCACGGTTTTCAAGACCAACAAGGGCGAGTTGTCCATCCACGCGACGCAGGCTCGGTTGTTGTCGAAGTCCCTGCGCCCGCTGCCGGACAAGTTCCACGGCGTCGCGGACACGGAACTGCGCTATCGCCAGCGCTATGTCGACCTCATCATGACCGAGGACACGCGGCGCACATTCGAGGCCCGCAGCAAGACCATGGGCGCGATCCGCCAGTACATGCTGGATGCGGGCTTCCTGGAAGTCGAAACCCCGATGCTGCACCCCATCCCGGGCGGCGCCGCGGCCAAGCCTTTCGTGACCCACCACAACGCGCTGGACATGGAAATGTTCCTGCGCATCGCGCCCGAGCTCTATCTCAAGCGCTTGATCGTCGGCGGTTTCGAACGCGTGTTCGAAGTCAACCGCAACTTCCGCAACGAAGGGGTCAGCCCGCGCCATAACCCCGAATTCACCATGATGGAGTTCTACGCCGCGTACACCGATTACCGCTGGCTCATGGACTTCACGGAGCAATTGATCCGCCAGGCGGCGGTAGCCGCCACGGGCAGCGCGGTATTGACCTACCAGGGGCGCGAGCTGGATCTCGGCCAGCCGTTCGATCGCCTGACCATCTGCGAGGCCATCCTGAAGTACGCGCCGGACTATACCCAGGCGCAATTGGACGACGTGGCCTTCCTGCGCGCGGAACTGAAGAAGCTGAAAGTCGACGTGGACTCCGCCCCGCTGTCCCGCGCCGGCCTGGGAGCGCTGCAGCTCGCGCTTTTCGAGGAAACGGCCGAAGCGCTGCTGTGGAATCCCACCTACATCGTCGACTATCCGGTGGAAGTCTCGCCGCTGGCGCGGGCATCCGACTCGCGTCCCGGCATCACGGAACGCTTCGAGCTATTCATCACGGGCCGTGAAATCGCCAACGGCTTCTCGGAACTGAACGACCCGGAAGACCAGGCCGAACGCTTCCGCGCCCAGGTCGAGGCCAAGGACGCCGGCGACGAGGAAGCGATGTACTACGATGCCGACTATATCCGCGCGCTCGAATACGGCATGCCGCCCACTGGCGGTTGCGGCATCGGCATCGACCGGCTGGTCATGCTGCTGACCGACAGTCCGAGCATACGCGACGTCATTCTGTTCCCCCACCTGCGGCGCGAAGACTGATCCCAGCAGCATCGCGCAGCGCGACGGCCTGCACCCAGCGCCGCGCCACCGCCGGTGACGTCGCGCACGCGGCCACCCGCGTCACCACGCGCACCGCCCGCTCGAGCAGCTGGATATCGGCCTCGTGCTGGCGTGCGACATGCGGGTCCTCGAAGAAAATCACCCGCTGGCACTGGCGCTCCAGTACGAGCTCCGCGATCTGCGCGTCCCCGCCCAAAGGCCCGCTAAGGTAGCGATGCGTCCACGGCCGGTCCCTGGGCCAACCGCGCGACCACGCCAGGTCGTTCAAGCGGCCACCTGTCGTGCCCGTGGCGACCCGCCTGCGAAAGCGTGACAGGATATCGAAGTGCTCGTCCGCGAAGGCCACCATCTCGTCCTTCAGCGCATCGTGCGCGACCAATGCCAGGGTCTGCGCCGCAAAATCGAAAAGCTCGGACGCGCCTGGATCCGGGGCCAGCCCCGCATGCAACCGCTCTACTTCCACCCACTCGCGCGCCCCGGCCAGCGTGGAGATAAAAGGCTTGCCGTGCGTCACGCACTGGCGCTTCAGGGCTTGTGCCTCCGGAAACACGGAAGACGGGTCGACCGGATCGATAAGATAGATCGCCCCATCGAAAGGGACGGTTCCATCGCGGCCTTCCGTTACCCGGGCAACCAGCTTCATCAGCCCGCCCTCGCGGCCGTAGGGATAGCGGATCAGGCCGGCATAGCCCTGGAGCATGCCCTCGCGGGAGATCGCGTCATGAGTGCGGCCGACGGTATACAGGTGCATGCCCAGCTCGCGGATGCTGGCCGAACAGGCGCGCAGCCAATCGAAGAGTATGGCGTCGGGGGTCTCGTGATGCAGCCTGTTGGCGGCCAGGCCGAAATGCAGGATGGAATTGGACATGGCGGACAATGGAAAACGGGGCAGCTACGGATAATACCGCCGCCGCCCCGCTCTTACCGTGTCAGCCGTGTAGAACGTCAGGCCGCTTCGTCGATCCAGGCCTGCTGGATCGCTTCCAGGATTTTCTCGCCACAGTGCTTGGGATCGTCGTCGAAATCCGGCAGGGCCAGTACCAGGTCGCGCAGCGCCGTGAAACGAACCTGGGCCGGATCGATATCTGGATGCCCATCGGCCAGCGCCGCCGCGATATCGTGAATATCGGTCCACTTCATCAGTGGTTCTCCTTGGCGTGATTGATGGTGTACCGCGGGATCTCGACCGTGACGTCCTGGCCGGCAAGCTTGGCCTGGCAGGACAGGCGCGAGGTCGATGTCAGGCCCCAGGCCTTATCGAGCAAATCCTCTTCCATGTCACTGGCCTCACCCAGCGATTCGTACCCCTGGCGCACGATCACGTGACAGGTGGTACACGCACACGACAGCTCGCAGGCATGTTCGATCTCGACCTCGTGATCCAGCAGGACACGGCAGATCGACACCCCACTGGGGGCATCCTCGATGACTTTACCTTCGGGACAGACATCGGGATGCGGCAATACGGTCAGTTTCGGCATGATGGCAACAGATATAAACGACCCGTCAGGTCAACTCATCGAGCTTGCGGCCGGACAGCGCCCGGCGGATGCTGCGGTCCATGCGGCGCGCCGCGAAGGACTCCGTCGATTCGGATAATTCATGCACCGCGGCGCGCACCTCGTCGACGTTCTCACTGTCGCGCGCGGCCTCGGCGCGTTCCAATGCCGCATCCACACGCTCGCGCTCCGACGGATCCAGCAGATCACCGTCGACGGCCAGCGCCGCGCGTACCGATTCCGCCAATTGGCGGGCCTCTACCTGCTGTTCGCGCAGCATGCGCGCCCGCGCATCGGCATCTGCCTGGTCGATGCTGTCGGCCAGCATCCGTGTGATCTCATCGTCGGAGAGCCCGTAGGAGGGCTTCACCGTCACGGAGGATTCCACGCCCGTGCTCTGCTCGCGCGCGGTCACGCTAAGCAGGCCATCGGCGTCGACCTGGAAGGTCACGCGGATGCGCGCGGCGCCCGCCACCATGGGCGGAATACCGCGCAATTCGAACCGCGCCAGCGAGCGGCAGGCGGATACCAACTCCCGTTCGCCCTGCACCACGTGGATGCTCATCGCGCCCTGGCCGTCCTTGAACGTGGTGAACTCCTGAGCGCGCGCGACGGGGATCGTGCTGTTGCGCGGGATGATGCGTTCGACCAGTCCTCCCATCGTTTCCAGCCCCAAGGACAGCGGGATGACGTCCAGCAGCAGCCAGTCCTCGCCCGGCGCGCGATTGCCCGCCAACAGGTTGGCCTGCAGCGCGGCACCCAGCGCCACCACTTGATCGGGATCGAGATCGGTAAGCGGCGCCTGGCCGAACAGCTCGCCCACGGCGCGGCGTACCACCGGCATACGCGTGGCGCCCCCCACCATGACCACCCCTCGCACCTGTGCAGTCGTCAGGTCGGCATCGCGCAACGCGCGGCGCGCACAGGCCAACGTGCGCTCGATCAAGGGCGCGGCGAGGCTCTCGAATTGGTCGCGCGTCAGCGGCGCGTCTACCGCGGTTCCATCCTGCAGTTGGAAACTTACCGTGGTTTCCGTCGCGTCGGACAAACGTTCGCGGGCCGCTCGCGCGGCCACTGACAAGGCGCGCCGGTCATGGCGGGACCAGCGATCCGAATCCGCCACGGCTGCCATGACGCGCTGGGCAATCAAGGCATCGAAATCGTCGCCGCCCAGGGCGGTGTCGCCGCCAGTGGCAACGACTTCGAAGACGCCCTTGGTCAGCCGCAGTATGGAGACATCGAACGTGCCGCCTCCCAGGTCGTACACCGCATATACGCCTTCCGAGGCATTCTCCAACCCGTAGGCGATGGCGGCAGCCGTGGGTTCGTTCAGCAAGCGGAGTACATTCAGCCCGGCCAGGCGCGCCGCATCGCGGGTGGCTTGCCGCTGGGCATCGTCGAAGTAAGCGGGGACCGTGATCACCGCGCCAACCAGGTCGTCGCCCAGCGCCGCCTGTGCCTGGGCGCGCAGGCGCGCCAGGATCTGCGCCGACGCTTCCACCGGGCTGACATCGCCCTGCGCGGTGCGCAGCCGCACCATGCCCGGCGCATCGACGAAATCGTAGCCGGCTCCGGATGCACGTGCCTCGTCGGCCGTACGTCCCATGAAGCGCTTTACCGACACGATGGTATTGGAGGGATCTTCGGCCTGGGCGGCCAGCGCCTCATGGCCGACGACGGGCTCGCCGTGCGCAAGATACCGCACCGCCGAAGGCAACAGCGCGCGGCCATCCTCGTCCCGCAGAACCTCCGGCACGCTGCTGCGTACCGTGGCGACCAGCGAATTCGTCGTACCCAGGTCTATCCCGACCGCAAGCTTGCGTTCGTGCGGCGCGGGGGATTCACCCGGTTCAGAAATCTGCAGTAAAGCCATGGTTGGGATTTATAAGTGTGTGAATGGCGGCAGACCCGCTGTCGGCCCGTCCGGCGATGGAGGACACCTAGTCGGTGGCCTGGGCCAGTTCCTGGAGCAGTTTGCGCACGAACATCCATTCACGGATCTTCGTGGCGGCGCCGGCCGGGTCGTTCTGATCGTCCAGCAGGCAGGACACCTGTCGCTGGAAGGCCGCCTCCGCGTCCTGCAGCTCGGTCCGCAGTGTACTGGCGGCCGTCCCCGCGCCGCCCTGCTCGCGCACCTCGTCCAGCGTCTCGCGCCAGGTCATTTGCTGCATCAGGAAATCGGCGTCCATGGACGTATTGCTTTCCGTCTGCAGATCGACCCCGGCCTGTTCGCAGAGGTAGCGCGCCCGCAGCAAAGGATCGCGCAGTTGCCGGTATGCCTCGTTCGCACGGGCCGACCATTGCATCGCCACCCGCCGTTCGGCCGGGGACGCCGTCGCGTAGCGATCGGGGTGCACCCGGGCCGCGACAGCGCGCCACGCCTGTTCGAGCTCTTCGGCATCGATCTGGAACCGCGCCGGCAGGCCGAACAGCGAAAAATGATCGTCGACGGCTGCCAAGGCTTACACCGTAAAAGACTCGCCGCAGCCGCAGGTCGCCTTCTCGTTGGGATTGTGGAACTTGAACCCTTCGTTCAACCCTTCGCGGGCATAGTCGAGCTCGGTTCCATCGATATACGCCAGGCTTTTCGGGTCGACGAACACCTTCACCCCATGGCTTTCGAAGACCTGATCGGCGACATCCGGCTCATCTACGTATTCCAGCTTGTATGCCATTCCGGAACAGCCGGTGGTCCTGACGCCCAGGCGCAAGCCCACCCCTTTGCCGCGGCGCTGCAGATATCGGCTGATGTGGTTTGCCGCTTGAGGAGTCAGCGTGACGGCCATATCAGCTCCGCGTGTGCTTTTCTTTGTAATCCTTGACGGCCGCCTTGATCGCGTCTTCCGCCAGGATGGAACAGTGGATCTTCACCGGCGGCAGGGCCAGCTCTTCGGCGATCTGCGTATTGCGGATAGTCATCGCCTCGTCCAGCGTCTTGCCCTTGACCCATTCAGTCACGAGCGAACTGGAAGCAATGGCCGAGCCGCAGCCGTAGGTCTTGAACCGCGCGTCTTCGATGACGCCGCTGGCATTGACCTTGATCTGCAGCTTCATCACGTCGCCACAGGCCGGCGCACCGACCATGCCGGTACCGACGGAAGCGTCGCCCTTTTCGAAAGAGCCCACGTTACGCGGGTTTTCGTAGTGATCCAGAACTTTTTCGCTATATGCCATGATTTTTCTCCACTTCGCCAGGCGAAGGCATTTCTAACAGGAGGGCGCCGTGCGGCCGGCGTCCCGCCGGTGTGTCCATCAGTGCGCCGCCCACTGCACGCTGTTCAAATCGACGCCTTCCTTGGCCATTTCCCACAAGGGCGACATATCGCGCAACTTGCCGACCCGCTTCTTCAGCAGATCGACCGTGAAGTCGATTTCCTGTTCGGTCGTGAAGCGGCCGATCGTAAAGCGGATGGAGCTATGCGCCAACTCGTCGTTGCGCCCCAGCGCGCGCAGCACGTAAGACGGCTCCAGGCTGGCGGACGTACAGGCCGACCCGCTCGATACAGCCAATTCCTTCACGGCCATGATCAGCGACTCGCCTTCCACGTAATTGAAACTGACATTCAGGTTGTGCGGCACACGGCGGTCCATGTCACCGTTCAAGTAGACCTCTTCGATCTCCGACAGTCCGGCCCACAGGCGGTCTCGCAACATGCGGATGCGCTCGTTTTCCGTGCCCATTTCTTCGCGTGCCAGCCGGAAGGCTTCGCCCATCCCGACGATCTGGTGCGTGGGCAGCGTGCCCGAGCGAAAACCGCGTTCGTGGCCACCGCCGTGCATCTGCGCTTCGATCCGCACCCGCGGCTTGCGCCGCACATACAAGGCACCTATACCTTTCGGGCCATAGGTCTTGTGGGCGGAGAACGACATCAGGTCGACCTTGAGCTTTTGCAGGTCGATTTCCACCTTGCCGGTCGCCTGCGCGGCGTCGACATGGAAAATGATATTGCGTTCACGGCAGATTTCGCCCAGGGTTTCGATATCCTGGATGACGCCGATTTCGTTATTGACCATCATCACCGACACCAGCACCGTGTCGGGCCGCAAGGCCGCCTTGAACACGTCCAGGTCGATCAATCCGTTATCCAGCACGTCGAGGTACGTAACTTCGAACCCCTGGCGCTCCAGTTCACGCGTGGTATCCAGAACAGCCTTGTGCTCTGTCTTGACCGTAATAATGTGCTTGCCGCGTTCCTGGTAGAAATTCGCGGCTCCCTTGATCGCCAGGTTGTCCGATTCGGTGGCACCCGACGTCCAGATAATCTCGCGGGGATCAGCATTCACCAGTTTGGCGACTTCTTCGCGGGCGCGCTCCACCGCATCCTCCGCTTCCCAGCCTATCGAATGGCTGCGCGAGGCGGGGTTGCCGAAGTTTTCGTACAGCCACGGCACCATTTTTTCCACCACACGCGGATCGACGGGCGTCGTGGCGGAATAGTCGAGGTAAATGGGACGGTTGGTCATGTTCGTACAGCTCCTGGTTTTCTTATACGGTGGCGGACGCGCCTGGCTGCGCCGCGCTGGTACACGGGCTGACAACGCCGGCACCGTTGGTCATGCGGTTGACGCGCACCGTGCCGTTTTGCGCCTGGTTATTCGCTTCCTGAAGCTGGCGGACGCGCTGCTGGTCCACAAGGTCCTGCAAGGACACGGAATCCAGGTAGTCGACCATCTTGCGATTAAGGGTGGCCCAGAGCTCGTGCGTCATGCACTTTCCGGATTTGCCATCCTTGCCGCTCGTACAGTCCTGCTTCCCACCACAACTGGTGGCGTCCAGCGGTTCGTCAACGGCGAAAATGATGTCGGCGACCGTAACATTACGGGCCAGTCGCGCCAGAGAGTACCCGCCACCCGGACCACGCACGCTGTCGACCAGCTCGTGGCGCCGCAGCTTGCCGAACAGTTGTTCCAGATAGGAAAGGGAGATGTTTTGGCGCTGGCTGATGGCCGCCAGCGTAACCGGCCCGCTGTGCTGACGCATGGCGAGGTCGATCATGGCGGTCACGGCGAAACGTCCTTTAGTAGTCAGCCGCATATCGAGGTTTCCTGTTTAGCCAGTAGGCCCGGCAAGCCGGGATCCAATACCTGAGTAATTGCCTCAAGTATAGCCTATTCCCGACTAATTTGCTATGAAACCCTGCGGCCGAGAGGGCCGAGAAGCAGGCCGGCACAAGGGCGGGCCGGGGCGGAACGCCCTGCCGGACGGACCGTTAAAAAACCGCCCGGGGGCGGCTTAGACAAGGGGGAACAACGGCAACGCGAACAAGGCGGCGCGACCGTCCAAGCCCCGCCCGGCGAGGTGGACACTCGAAAAATGGCACCGGACGCGCATACGGCGGCCGCACGAATCCCCACGTAGACGAACAACTGCCCACCGAAAAGGCGGGCAGTCGCTCTACCATGGGATGGCGCCGACCAGAGCTGACGCGACCCGTGAATCAAGCCGCCTGGTATTGGGTGGCGCGCTTGCGCACCAATTCCAGCACGCCCTGACAGGCGTCCTCCAGGTAGTCGAGTACCTTGCCAAAGCCTTCCGGGCCACCATAGTAAGGATCGGGAACCGTGGCTTCCTCGAACTCGTTGGCGAACCGCATCAGTAACATCAGCTTGTGCTGGTAAGCCTTCGGGCACTGCTGCTGCAGCGCAGAAAGGTTTTCCCAGTCCATCGCCAGAATGAGATCGAATTCACGAAAATCGTCGGGCGTGACCTGACGCGCCTCGCAATGCGTGATTTCATAGCCGCGCTTCCGGGCAGCGGCTTGAGCCCGGGCGTCCGGCGCTTCGCCAATATGGAAGGCATGCGTACCGGCGGAATCTATCCGCACGACATCGCCCAGGCCGGCATCATTGACCAGCCGGCGGAACACGCCTTCTGCGCTCGGCGAGCGGCAGATGTTGCCCATGCAAACGAAAAGTACCTTGGTCATCATGCTTGATAGTCTGCGGGAAAACCCGCAAGGAGGCAAGCTTTTTTTCAGTACAAAGGCACTATCCGGACAAAAGTCAAACGACGAAAAAATCCAGCTGATTTAGGGACTTATAGAGCAAACCTAATAATGCTATTGAGCATACCTAAATCAATTCCGGCACCAATTCAATGCTCGGCGACGCGGCGCTGCAACACGAAAATCATGTCCGGCCCATGTCACGACCGTGACAGGGGTGCGACAGCGGTAACGCACATGAATTCCGTTCCGGTGCGCCCACCTTCATAAGGACAACAAAAGGGGACAGTTAGCGCGCACCGTCCAGCAGCACCCGCTCCTTCAACGCATTCAAGGCATCGCGGGCCGCGGCGGCTTGCTCGAATTCCAAATTGCGGGCGTGATCCATCATCAGCTTCTCCAGGCGGCGGATTTCGCGCGCCAGCGCTTTTTCGTCGGTCAACAATTCCGCAGGCAGCGCGTCCTCGACCGTCGAGTGATGGACCGGTGCCACGACACCATCGATCAGTTCCCTGACGGCTTTCTGCACGCCCTTGGCGGTAATCCCATGCGCCAGATTGAACTCCTCCTGCTTCTTGCGCCGGCGTTCGGTTTCGCCGATGGCGCGATGCATGGAATCGGTTATCCGGTCCGCATAGAGAATGGCCCGGCCATTCAGGTTCCGTGCCGCCCGTCCGATCGTCTGGATCAGACTGCGCTCCGAGCGCAGGAAACCCTCTTTGTCGGCATCCAGGATGGCAACGAGCGACACCTCCGGGATATCCAGCCCTTCGCGCAACAGGTTGATGCCCACCAGGACATCGAACGTGCCAAGCCGAAGGTCCCGGATAATCTCGACACGCTCCACGGTATCGATATCCGAATGCAGATAGCGCACCCGGACGCCGTGTTCGGCCAGGAAGTCGGTCAGGTCTTCGGCCATGCGCTTGGTCAGCGTCGTCACAAGCACCCGGTCGGACTGCGCCACGCGCAGCTTGATCTCGCCCAGCAGGTCGTCCACCTGCGTATGCGCGGGACGCACTTCGACGATAGGATCCACCAGACCGGTCGGGCGCACCACCTGCTCGACGACATTGTCGGAGTGCTCCTTCTCGTAGGCCGACGGGGTCGCGGACACGAACACGCACTGGCGCATGCGCGCTTCGAATTCCTGCAACTGCAACGGCCGATTGTCCAAGGCGGAGGGCAAACGGAAGCCGTACTGCACCAGGGTTTCCTTGCGCGAGCGGTCGCCGCGGTACATCCCGCTCAGCTGGCCGATGGTGACGTGGCTTTCGTCGATGAACATCAGTGCGTCGCCCGGCAGGTAGTCGATCAGCGTAGGCGGCGGCTCGCCCGGAGCAGCACCGGACAAGTGACGGGAATAGTTTTCGATTCCCTTGCAAAAGCCGAGTTCCTGAAGCATTTCCAGATCGAAACGTGTGCGTTGCTCCAGACGCTGAGCCTCCACGAGCTTGCTTTGCGAGGTGAAGAACTGCACGCGTTCGCGCAGTTCTTCCTTGATCGTTTCGATGGCCCGCAGCACCGTATCGCGCGGAGTGACGTAATGTGACCCGGGATAAACGGTAAAACGCGGGACCTTCTGCCGCACCTTTCCTGTCAAGGGGTCGAACAGCACCAGGGTTTCGACTTCGTCGTCGAACAACGTCAGGCGCAGCGCAAGTTCCGCGCTTTCCGCCGGGAAGATGTCGATGGTTTCGCCTCGTACTCGGAATACGCCGCGTGTGAAGTCCGCATCGTTGCGCGTGTACTGCATGGCCACCAGGCGCGCCAGGATTTCGCGTCGCGAGATACGGTCGCCGGCTCGCAAAATGAGCACCATGGCATGGTAATCGCCCGGATTGCCGATACCGTAGATGCACGAAACCGTTCCGACGATGACTGTGTCGCGCCGCTCGAGCAGGCTTTTGGTGGCTGACAGCCGCATCTGCTCGATATGCTCGTTGATCGACGAGTCTTTCTCAATGAACAGATCGCGCGTCGGCACATAGGCTTCGGGCTGATAGTAGTCGTAGTAGGAAACGAAATACTCGATGGCATTCTTGGGAAAGAATTCGCGCATTTCGGCGTACAACTGCGCGGCCAGGGTTTTATTGGGCGCCAGAACAAGCGCGGGACGCCCCAGCCTGGCGATCACGTTCGCCATCGTGTACGTCTTCCCCGAACCGGTCACGCCCAGCAGGGTCTGGTACATCAAGCCGTCCCGCACGCCGTCCACCAGCGCGCCGATCGCGCCGGGCTGATCGCCTGCCGGGGGATAGGGCTGGTAGAGCTGGAACGGGCTGTCCGGAAATTCGACGAATCCAGGTGCGGTCATGCTAGACTGTCTCAGGGTAAACCCCCCATTATCCGCCGCATGTCCGGCCGCGTCCACCTACCCTTCTTCACGATCCGATGACCTCCCTTTTCCAAAACGTCGAATTGGCCCCGCGCGATCCCATCCTCGGGCTGAATGAGCAGTACAACGCAGATACCCGGCCGGGCAAGGTGAATCTGGGCGTAGGGGTGTACTACGACGATAACGGGCGTATTCCGCTTTTGTCCGCGGTGCGCAAGGCTGAAATCGCCCGCATCGAAGCAGCCGCCGCGCGCGGCTACCTGCCGATCGAAGGCATCGCAGCGTATAACAAAGGCGCGCAGGCGCTGCTGCTGGGCGCGGATTCCCCCTTGTCGGCGGCGGGCCGCGTGTTGACCACGCAAGCCCTGGGCGGCACGGGCGCGCTGAAGATCGGCGCCGATTTCCTGCATCAACTGCTGCCTCAGTCGAAGGCCTACATCAGCGACCCCAGCTGGGAGAACCATCGGGCACTGTTCGAACGGGCCGGTTTCCAGGTGGAAAGCTACCCGTACTATGACCCCGCAACCCACGGCCTGAACTTCGAAGGCATGCTTGCCGGCCTGAAGGCGATGCCGGCGCGCAGCGTGGTCGTCCTGCACGCCTGCTGCCACAACCCCACCGGCGTGGATCCCACGCCGGAGCAATGGCAGCAAATCGCCAATGTCGTCAAGGAGCGCGACCTGGTTCCCTTCCTGGACATTGCTTACCAGGGATTCGGAGCAGGCCTGCAGGAAGACGCCGCGGTCGTGCGTCTATTCGCTGGCATGGACATGACGGTGTTCGTCAGTTCTTCGTTCTCCAAGTCCTTCTCGCTGTATGGCGAACGCGTCGGCGCGCTCACGGTGATCTCGGGCAGCAAGGACGAAGCGACACGCGTGCTCAGCCAGCTCAAGCGCGTCATCCGCACCAACTACTCGAATCCGCCCACGCATGGCGGCACCGTCGTCTCCACCGTCCTGAACACGCCGGAACTCTTCGCGCTGTGGGAGCAGGAGCTGGGCGGCATGCGCGACCGCATTCGCCTGATGCGACGCCAACTGGTCGAAAAGATCAAGGAACAGGGTGTGCAGCAGGATTTCAGCTTCGTCCTGCAGCAGCGCGGCATGTTCTCGTATTCGGGTTTGACCGCGGCCCAGGTCGATCGCCTCCGCGAGGAACACGGCATCTATGCGATCTCCAGCGGACGCATTTGCGTCGCGGCGCTCAACAGCCAGAACATCGATGCCGTCGCCAAGGCGATCGCGGCGGTACTGAAAGGCTGAAACCCGCAGCTTGCGAAAATGGAATGGGGCCTGAGGGCCCCATTCTTTTTTTGCGGGCACCAAGCCCGCGAACCGCGATAGCCCTTGCGTTTTAAAGCTGCGTCCCCCAAAATGCGGAGCTGTATATCCATACAGGGAAGCAGGAACCCGCAAATGGCCAGCAAACTTACCGAACGCCAACAGCAAATCCTCGACCTCATACGCCAAGCGGTCGCCAGTACGGGGTTTCCTCCCACTCGCGCGGAAATTGCCCAGGCGTTGGGGTTCCGCTCGCCGAACGCGGCGGAAGACCACCTGAAAGCCCTGGCCCGCAAAGGCGCGATCGAGCTGACTGCCGGTGCGTCCCGCGGCATCCGCCTGAAGGAGCTGCGCCACGAAAGCGGGCAAGCCATGCTGCCCATCCCTTCCCTTGCCCAGCTCATGCTGCCGCTCGTAGGGCGGGTAGCGGCAGGCAGCCCCATCCTGGCCGCCGAACATGTCGAACGGGACGTGGGCGTGGACCCCGCCCTGTTCCCGCAGCGTCCGGACTATCTGCTCAAAGTGCGGGGGATGAGCATGCGCGATATCGGCATCCTCGACGGCGACCTGCTGGCCGTCAAAAAGGCCAGCGAAGCCCGCGACGGCCAGATCGTGGTAGCCCGGATCGACGAAGACGTCACGGTGAAACGGCTACACCGCGAAGGCGGCCGCATCGAACTCCTGCCGGAAAATCCGGATTTCCAGCCCATCGTTGTCCAGCCCGGCCAGGAGTTCGCCCTCGAGGGCATCGCGGTTGGACTGATTCGTACCCAGGCGCTGCACTGAAAAGCAAAGGGCCTGCCAGCTTGCGCTGCAGGCCCTTGCGATCAAGGCACGACGACGAGATCAGTGCTTGATGACCGGGTCAACGGATTCCGTCGCCGGCGCCGGCGTCACGAGCGGCTTGTCCTTGGCTTCCTCTTCCGAAATCGCCTCGGGCATGCGTTCCAGTGCGCGTTCCAGCACCTTGTCGATCCAGCGAACCGGCACGACCTCCAGCTGATTCTTCACGTTATCGGGAATCTCAGCCAGATCCTTGACGTTTTCCTCGGGGATCAACACAGTCTTGATGCCACCGCGATGCGCGGCAAGCAACTTTTCCTTCAAACCGCCGATGGCCAGCACTTCCCCGCGCAGCGTGATTTCGCCTGTCATGGCCACGTCCGCACGCACCGGGATGCCCGACAAGGCCGACACCATGGCAGTGGTGATGGCGATACCGGCGGACGGACCGTCCTTGGGCGTCGCGCCTTCCGGCACGTGCACGTGCATATCGCGCTTTTCGAAAACGCTGTCGGCAAATCCCAACCGGCGAGCGCGCGACCGCACAACCGTACGTGCCGCCTCGACGGATTCCTTCATCACATCGCCCAGGGAACCCGTGCGCTGGATGGCGCCTTTACCAGGCATATCGGCGACTTCGATGGTCAGCAGATCGCCGCCCACCTCGGTCCAGGCCAGGCCAGTAACCTGGCCAACCTGGTTTTCTTTCTCCGCCATGCCGAAGTTATAGCGGCGCACGCCCAGGTAATCGTTCAGATTTTCCGACGTCACGGCGATAGGCTTCGTCTCGCCCTTATCGTCGGCCTTCGACTTGGCATCACGCTCAGTCAGCAGTTGCTTGACCACCTTGCGGCAGATCTTGCCGACCTCGCGCTCCAGCGCGCGCACACCGGCTTCCCGCGTGTAGTAGCGGACGATATCGCGCAACGCCGATTCGTCGATCGTCAGCTCCGCTTCCTTCAGGCCGTTGTTCTTCAACAGCTTGGGAATCAAATGGTCGCTGGCGATGTGGACCTTCTCGTCTTCGGTATAGCCGGACAGACGGATGACTTCCATCCGGTCCAGCAATGCCGGCGGGATGTTCAGCGTGTTGCTGGTCGCAACGAACATCACATCCGACAGATCGAAGTCCACCTCGACGTAGTGATCCTGGAACGTATGGTTCTGTTCCGGATCCAGCACTTCCAGGAGGGCGGACGAAGGATCGCCGCGGAAGTCCATGCCCAGCTTGTCGATCTCGTCCAGCAGGAACAAGGGGTTGCGGACACCCACCTTGCTCATGTTTTGCAAGATCTTGCCGGGCATCGAGCCGATATAGGTACGACGGTGGCCGCGGATCTCGGCTTCGTCGCGCACGCCGCCCAACGCCATGCGGACGAACTTGCGGTTCGTCGCCTTGGCGATGGATTGCCCCAGCGAAGTCTTGCCCACGCCCGGAGGACCGACCAGGCACAGGATGGGCGCTTTTACCTTGTCGACGCGCTGCTGGACGGCCAGGTATTCAAGGATGCGTTCCTTGACCTTGTCCAAGCCGTAGTGATCGTCATCGAGTACGGTTTCGGCATTCCCGATAGAGTTATTGACCTTGCTCTTCTTGCGCCACGGCAGGTTGATCAGCGTGTCGATATAGTTGCGCACCACCGTTGCCTCGGCGGACATCGGCGACATCAGCTTGAGCTTCTTCAGCTCGGCATCGGCCTTTTTGCGCGCTTCCTTGGGCATCCGCGCGGCGACGATTTTCTTCTCGAGTTCCTCGATGTCGGCGCCCTCTTCGCCTTCGCCCAGTTCTTTCTGGATGGCCTTTACCTGTTCATTCAGGTAGTAGTCGCGCTGGCTTTTCTCCATCTGCTTTTTGACGCGGCCGCGAATCCGCTTCTCGACTTGCAGGATGTCGATTTCGGTTTCCAGCTGCGTGAGCAGCCCTTCCAGGCGCTCTGCCGTGCCGAAGATTTCCAGCATTTTCTGCTTCTGCTCGAGCTTCAGCGGCAGATGCGCGGCAATGGTGTCGGCCAGCCGACCGGCATCGTCGATTCCGGCCAGGGAAGTCAGGATCTCCGGCGGAATTTTTTTGTTCAGCTTCACATACTGCTCGAACTGCGCAACGATGGCGCGGCGCAGGGCCTCGGTCTCCGAGCCCTGGATGGGGTCGAGCTGGATGGGCACGACTTCACACGTAAAGTGCGATTCGACATCGTCCACCCGGGTGATACGAGCACGCTGCGCGCCTTCAACCAGCACTTTTACAGTACCGTCGGGCAGCTTCAACATCTGAAGGATGCCTGCCACGCAGCCGATTTCGTAGACGTCCTCCGGAGAGGGGTCATCCTTGCCGGCGGACTTCTGGGCGACCAGCATGATGCTCTTGCCGGCCTCCATCGCCACTTCAAGTGCGCGTATGGAACGGGGGCGTCCGACGAATAGCGGGATGACCATGTGCGGGAACACCACGACGTCGCGCAGCGGCAACAACGGGAGGTCGATGGGTTCGGAAGGCAGGGTCTGAGTGCCAGACATAAAGAATTCCTTGGGATGACTCAACGTATCGGCGATGCGGCGGAAAATGCGGTGGCGAGGTCCCGTCTAATCGTCAGCTACGTCTGATATGGGAACAATAGCCGAAAAATCAAGCTTCCGGCTGTCGGCCGCGAAAACCCCGAAAGACCCGCCTCCCGAGGCGGGTTTTCGCGGAATCAGGCCGCGGCGTCCCTGACTTCGCCCCGATCCGGCTTCGATGCCTGCGCGGCATCATCCGCATAGATGAGCAAAGGCTGACCATCGCCATCGATGACGTTCTCGTCGAGCACGACGCGACTGACATTGCCGAGCGAGGGTAGCTCGTACATCGTATCCAGCATCGCGGACTCGAGGATGGACCGCAGTCCACGCGCCCCCGTCTTGCGCTTGAGGGCCTTGCGGGCAACGGCGCGCAAGGCGGCGGGACGCACGTCCAATTCCGCGCCTTCCATGGCAAACAGCTTCTGGAACTGTTTGACCAGCGCGTTCTTGGGTTCGGTAAGGATTTGCACCAGGGCAGCCTCGTCCAGCTCGCCGAGGGTCGCCACCACGGGCAGACGGCCGACGAGTTCAGGAATCAGGCCGAACTTGATGAGGTCCTCCGGCTCCGCTTCGCTGAACAATTCGCCCACGCCGCGCTCGGACTTGGCGCGCACCGACGCGGAAAAGCCGATGCCGGATTTCTCCGTACGATCACGGATGACCTTCTCCAGCCCGTCGAAGGCGCCCCCGACGATGAACAGGATATTGGTCGTATCGACCTGGACAAAATCCTGGTTCGGATGCTTGCGGCCGCCCTGGGGGGGCACGGACGCGACCGTGCCTTCGATCAACTTGAGCAAAGCCTGCTGGACGCCCTCGCCCGATACGTCGCGGGTGATGGAGGGGTTGTCCGATTTGCGAGAGATCTTGTCGATTTCGTCGATGTAGATAATCGCACGCTGCGCCTTTTCAACTTCATAATTGCAGTTCTGGAGCAGCTTCTGAATGATGTTTTCCACGTCCTCGCCGACATATCCGGCTTCGGTCAGCGTGGTCGCGTCAGCCATGACGAAGGGCACATTCAGCATGCGCGCCAAGGTCTGCGCCAACAATGTCTTGCCCGAGCCGGTCGGCCCCACCAGGAGGATATTGCTCTTGGAGAGCTCGACTTCGTCGCCCTTGAGCTCGCCGTGGCGGATGCGCTTGTAGTGGTTATATACAGCAACTGCCAGCGTGCGCTTGGGAGTGTCCTGGCCGATCACGTACTGGTCCAGGAACTTCTTGATTTCAGTCGGGGTGGGCAATTCCGAGCGAATGGCGGCACGCGCCGTCGCCTGCGCCTCTTCCCGAATAATATCGTTGCAAAGATCGATGCATTCGTCGCAGATGAACACGGAGGGGCCCGCGATCAATTTGCGGACTTCGTGCTGGCTCTTGTTGCAAAAAGAGCAATGCAGCACCTTCGCGTCTGCCGATCCCTTTTTTTCAGGCATATATATCTCTGGTGACGATGGGCGCCGCGCCTGCGCGCACCACCCATCCTACGCTGGCTTGAAATAGCGGCGGGAAGGAACCGGATCCGGGGACGCCTTAGCGATCCTCGGAACGCGAGGCCAGTACCTTGTCCACCAAGCCATACGATACCGCATCTTCCGCCGACATGAAGTTGTCGCGCTCCGTGTCCTGTTCGATGCGCTCTACCGGCTGGCCCGTGTTGTCCGCCAGGATGCGATTCAAGCGGGAACGCAGGTCCAGGATCTCGCGTGCCTGGATCTGGATATCGCTGGCCTGGCCCTGGGCGCCGCCCGACGGCTGGTGAATCATGATGCGGGAGTTGGGCAGCGAATAACGCTTGCCCTTCTTCCCCGCGGCCAGCAGGAACGCGCCCATGCTGGCTGCCAGCCCCGTGCATAGCGTGGACACATCCGGCTTGATGAAATTCATCGTGTCGTAGATGGCCATGCCCGCATAAACGGAACCGCCAGGCGAGTTGATGTAGAAGGAAATGTCCTTATCCGGATTTTCCGACTCCAGGAACAGCAATTGGGCCACCACCAAGTTGGCCGAATTGTCATTCACCGGGCCCACCAGGAATACGACGCGTTCCCGCAACAACCTGGAATAGATGTCGTATGCCCGTTCGCCGCGCCCGGACTGCTCGATCACCATGGGGATGTACCCCAGGGCGGTCGGCGTCACGGACGAGCCGCCGTGCATCGACGCGTAGAAATCCGTAAATCTGTTCATCAAGCCATCCCCATCAACTGATCGAAAGGCACCTGCTCATCCGTGACCTTGGCTTTTTCCAGCACATAGGAAACGACATTGTCTTCCACGACGAGCGCTTCGATTTCAGCGCGGCGCTGCCGGTCGGCCAGATAATAGCTGACCACCTGCGCCGGCTCCTCGTAATTCTGGGCGAATTCCTCGATGCGTGCGCGGACCTGTTCCGGCTTGGCCTGCAATTGGGCGTCCTTGACGAGCTCGGACACCAACAGGCCCAGACGCACGCGGCGTTCGGACTCGGTGCTGAAAGCTTCGGGCGGAATCGGCACGGAATCCGCGTTCGGCAGGCCGCGCTGCTTGAGTTCTTCACGGGCAGCCGCCACACGGCTGCTGACGTCGCTGTCCACCAGCGCGGTGGGCACATCGAACTTGGCCGCTTCGGCCAAGGCATCCATGACGCTGTTCTTGGTGCGCACCAGCAAGCGGGTCTTGGCTTCGCGCTCGACGTTCTTGCGGATGTCGGCCTTCAGCTTTTCCACATCGCCTTCGGACTGGCCAAGCGACTTCGCGAATTCGCTGTCCACGGCCGGCAGCACGGCTTCGGCCACTTCCTTGACCGTGATGGTGAACTCCGCCGTCTTGCCGGCGACTTCCTTGCCTTGATAGTCGGCCGGGAAAGTCAGCGGAAACACCTTGGTGTCGCCCGCTTTCAGCCCCTTCGCCGCGGCCTCGAACTCGGGCAGCATGCGGCCCTGGCCCAGCACGAACGGGAACCCTTCGGCCTTGCCGCCTTCGAACGGCACGCCGTCGATTGTGCCGGCGAAGTCCAGCGTGACGCGGTCGCCGTCCTGCGCGGCACGGCCTTCGCGCGCCTCGTAGGTTGCGCGCTGCTTGCGCAGGACCTCGATGGTCTGGTCCACCTGGGCGTCGGTCACCGGGCTGTCATAGCGAGTCACCGACAGGCTGGCCAGGTCCGGCACGGAAACTTCGGGATAGACCTCGAACGTGGCGGAGAACGCCAGCGCGTCTTCCGCGACGCCTTCGGTCTTCGGTTCGATGGCGGGAGCGCCGGCGATACGCAACTTGGCGGAATCCACGGCCTGTTCGAACGCACGGCCCACCTGCGTGTTGATAACGTCATAGCGAATGCCGGGGCCGTGGCTGCGCTCCAGCATGGCCATGGGCACTTTGCCGGGACGGAAGCCGGGCACCTTGGCGGTGCGCGCGACGCGCTTCAGCTGCGCCTGGACTTCTTTTTCGACGTCCGCCACGGACACGGACAGATCGACGCGGCGCTTCAGGCCGGAGAGGGTTTCAACCACAGGCTGCATTGAAAAGACCTATTTTGCGAGTGAAGGGAAGATGGGAATCAACCGGTCATTTTACCGGAAAGTCGTTTGCCCTCTTTCAAGCCGCCGCCGCGGCGGGGGACGGATAACTTCGGGCGTTGATTCCACGTGATGGATAAGCATGCGGACGCCGACGCGGCAGCACGGAAAGGCTGCTGTCAGCTTGATAAAATTCGATCCCGTTTCGCATCCCGAGTCTTCATGCCCATGCAACCACGCGCCCCTGGCGACACTCCTCCCCGCCTGAGCACCATGGCGGCCCTCATCTTCAGCTCCCGCTGGCTGCAGTTGCCCTTGTATCTCGGCCTGATCGTCGCGCAAGGTGTTTACGTGCTGCTGTTCCTGAAGGAACTCTGGCACCTGGTCAGCCATGCGACGTCCTTCGGCGAGCAACAGATCATGTTGATCGTCCTCGGCCTGATCGACGTCGTCATGATTTCAAACCTGCTGGTCATGGTAATCGTGGGCGGCTACGAGACCTTCGTCTCGCGCCTTAGGCTGGAAGGGCATCCGGATCAGCCGGAATGGTTAAGCCATGTGAACGCCAGCGTGCTCAAGGTCAAACTTGCAATGGCCATCATCGGCATTTCGTCGATTCACCTGCTACGCACCTTCATCGAGGCCGGCGCGCTGGGCACCGCGGACGTCAAGTACACGGAAAGCGGCGTCATGTGGCAGACGATCATCCACTGCGTGTTCATTCTTTCGGCCATCGGTATCGCCTACGTGGACCGGCTCCTGGCGCCGCCGTCGCCGGCCAAGGACTACGCCGCGCATTGAATTCGGATGCGGACACAGGCTGCAAAAAGAGAAAGGCGTGTCCGACCGACACGCCTTTCTTTTCTTTTTCCCGACCCCGTCCAGTGCGGGACGACGGAATGCGCGGGGATCGCAGCAGTGACCACGGCCGCCGCTGGCTCGGCGCGCAGCCCTACTTCAGAATCTGGATATTCATGGCGGCAGGCCCCTTGGCGCCCTGGCCTACTTCGTAAGTGACGCGCTGGTTTTCCTGCAGCGTCTTGTACCCTTCCGTGCGAATCTGCGAGAAGTGCACGAACAGATCCTTGCTGCCATCGTCGGGAACGATAAAGCCGTATCCCTTTTCCGCGTTGAACCACTTGACGATGCCGGTTGCCATATTTGCCACCACCTGAGCTGATGAATAGAAAAAGATTTCGCTAGATTATCAAGGAAGGGAAACCGGCAACTACAGTACCTATGACGGCGACAGATAGAATTAAGACCACGTCGCTTGAATATCTCGCTGATCGAGTGTAATCGGGATTTTTTTTCCGGGTCAACCACGGCCCGCCGAAAATAAGCAGTTGTCGTGACCTGCGGCGAACCGCCGTCGCAACGCGGCGCACGCTTGGCTTAATCACCACAACTTTAGGCTTTGTGCGATCGTGGAACCTTGACGAATGTCATATATCGGCAATTCGTGGAACGGGATAAAGCACAGCTACCCGAAAGAATCCGGCGGCCCGCATCGACCGCGGACCAACCCCCGCGAACCAACCATATGGCGGCGCCGGCCAGCCCCCGGGGCGGGTGGATCGAAAAGCCGGCCCGCACTTGCAACGCTTCTGCCGGCCGATGGTGGCCGGGACATGCAACCTGGCCCCTGGTAGGGACGTGCAGCCTAGCCTTGCGGGACTTGCACCCTGGTCTTGGCCAAGGTCTGCCACTCGGCCCGCAACCCGTTGATTCTTATGGCTTTAAGTCCAACGGACAAATCCACGAAATCAACGGGTTCAAAGAGTGGTGCGAAGGAGGGGACTCGAACCCCTACACCTGTTACGGCGTCAGGACCTAAACCTGGTGCGTCTACCAATTTCGCCACCTTCGCAAGCGGAGCCCGATATTGTAGCTTGCTTGTTAAAATCGCGCCCCATGAACCCCCGCCTCGATGCACTGCACCCCTACCCCTTCGAAAAACTCCGCCGCCTGATGGCTGATGCGGGCGCGCCGCCCAGCGGCCTGGCGCCCATCAACCTATCCATCGGCGAACCCAAGCATGACACGCCGGCCCGCGTCGCTCAGGCCATGGTGCAGGCCCTGCCCGGCGGGCTGGCATCCTATCCCACGACGAAGGGCGAGACGCGTCTGCGGGAGGTCATCGCGCAATGGCTGGCCAAGCGCTACGGCATTGCCGCACCCGATCCCGAGACCCAGGTCCTGCCCGTGCTCGGGTCGCGCGAGGCGCTGTTCGCCTTCGCCCAAACCGTTATCGACCCTACGGGCGACGACGTGGTGATCTGCCCGAATCCGTTCTATCAAATCTACGAAGGCGCCGCGCTGCTGGCCGGTGCCCAACCGTATTACGTCAACGCCGATCCCGACCGCAACTTCGGGGCGGACTGGAGCCAGGTTCCCGAGGAAGTTTGGCGCAAGGCCCGCATGGTGTACGTATGCTCGCCCGGCAACCCCGCGGGCAACGTCATGTCCATGGACGATTGGCGCGAGATCCTGGAATTGAGCGACCGCTACGGTTTCATCGTGGCGTCCGACGAGTGCTATTCGGAGATCTACCTGAACGAAACCCAGCCTCCACTGGGCGGATTGCAGGCCGCGCACGCACTGGACCGTACCGACTATCGCAACCTGATCGTCTTCTCCAGCCTGTCCAAGCGATCCAACGTGCCGGGCATGCGCTCGGGTTTCGTTGCCGGCGACGCCAGCCTTGTCGCCCGCTTCCTCCTTTACCGGACCTACCACGGCAGCGCGATGAGCCCTGTCGTGTCGGCCGCCAGCATCGCGGCCTGGACCGATGAGACCCATGTGCGAGAGAATCGCAGGCTTTACCGCGAGAAATTCGATGCGGTCGTGCCCATTCTGCAGCGCGCGATGAGCGTCACGCGGCCCGCCGCGTCGTTCTATCTATGGGTCGCCACGCCGATACCCGATACGGATTTCGCGCGCGAGCTGTACGCCAGCACCGGGGTAACGGTACTTCCGGGCAGCTATCTCGCCCGCGACGCCCACGGCCGCAATCCCGGGCTGAACCGCATCCGCATGGCGCTGGTCGCCCCGTTGGCGCAGTGCGTCGACGCCGCCGAACGCATCGCCAATTTCGCCAAGATTGCTGTCTAACCCCTCAACCGTTGAAAAACATGACTCTCGACCTTCAAACAACCATCGAATACGCCTGGGAAGCCAGAGCCTCCCTGACGCCCACCGATGCCAGCGCGGAAATCCGCGAAGCCGTCGAACACACCATCGATGCCCTGGACACGGGTCGCCTGCGCGTGGCGGATAAAGCGACGGGCGAATGGCTGGTGCATCAATGGATCAAGAAGGCGGTCCTGCTTTCGTTCCGTCTGCAGGAAAACGCCGTCATGGGCGAAGCCCCGCTGCAGTTCTACGACAAGGTGCCGCTGAAGTTCGCCGAATATGGCAACGCCGCGTTCCAGCACGGCGGCTACCGCGTAGTGCCGCCCGCCGTGGCGCGTCGCGGCGCCTTCATCGGCCGCAACGTCGTCCTGATGCCGTCGTACGTGAACCTGGGCGCCTATGTGGACGAAGGCACCATGGTCGATACCTGGGCCACCGTAGGATCGTGCGCGCAGATCGGCAAGAACGTCCATTTGTCCGGCGGTGTCGGCATCGGCGGCGTGCTGGAGCCGCTGCAGGCCAATCCCACCATCATCGAAGATAACTGCTTCATCGGCGCGCGCTCCGAAATCGTGGAAGGCGTCATCGTGGAAGAGAACTCGGTGCTTTCCATGGGTGTCTACCTGTCGCAAAGCACCAAGATATTCGATCGCGCCACGGGCAAGGTCACCTACGGGCGCATCCCGTCGGGTTCGGTGGTCGTGCCGGGGTCGCTGCCCGCGGCCGACGGCTCGCACAGCCTGTATTGCGCCGTGATCGTCAAGCGCGTGGATGCCCAGACCCGTGCAAAGACCAGCATCAATGATTTGCTGAGGGCGTAATGGCTGCAACCGCCGTACTCGACCTGGTCAAGGATCTGATCGCCCGCCCCTCGGTCACGCCGGCGGACTTCGACTGCCAACGGATGCTGGCGCTGCGGCTGGAACAGAGCGGTTTTCGCTGCGAAAGCATTGTTCGCAACGGCGTAACCAATCTGTGGGCGCGCCGCGGGACGACCGGTCCGCTGGTGGTATTCGCCGGACACACCGACGTGGTCCCCACCGGCCCGCTGGAGAAATGGGAAAGCGATCCTTTCGTACCGGTCGAGCGCGACGGTTTCCTGTATGGCCGCGGCGCGGCCGACATGAAAAGCTCCATCGCGGCGTTCGTGGTGGCGGTCGAGGAATTCGTGGCTACCCACCCCTCGCATGCCGGTTCCATCGCGCTGCTGCTGACCTCCGATGAAGAAGGCCCATCGGTGGACGGCACCGTGCGCGTGTGCGAATGGCTGCAAGAACGTGGAGAAACGCTGGACTACTGCATTGTAGGGGAACCCACCTCGACCGATCGCCTGGGCGATGTTTGCAAGAACGGCCGGCGTGGCTCCCTGACGGGCCGCCTGAAGGTCAAAGGCATGCAGGGCCACGTCGCCTATCCGCATCTGGCGCGCAACGCCGTTCACGACGTTGCGCCGGCGCTGGCCGAACTGGTCTCCATCGAATGGGACCAGGGCAATGCCTACTTTCCTCCGACGACATTCCAGGTCTCCAATATGTCCGCCGGCACGGGCGCAACCAATATCGTGCCCGGCGAAGCGGTCCTGGTGTTCAACTTCCGTTTTTCCACCGCGAGTACGCCGGACAGCCTGAAGTCCCGTGTCACGACCGTGCTGGACGAGCACGGCGTCGATTACCACATCGATTGGGAGCTGGGCGGCGAACCCTTCCTGACCCCAAAGGGCACGCTCAGCACCGCGCTCACCGACGCCATCCGCGCGGAAACGGGACTGGAGACGGAACTGTCCACTACCGGCGGTACGTCCGATGGCCGTTTCCTGGCCAAGATCTGCCCGCAGGTCATCGAATTCGGTCCCTGCAACGCGACCATCCACAAAGTCAACGAACGCATCGAGCTCGACTCGCTCGTTCCCCTGAAGAACATTTATCGCCGCACGGTCGAAAACCTGCTGCTCGCGGTGTGACCGCCCAATGTCCTTATCCAATCGCCCCGAATTGCTCACCGTCCGCGACCTTATCCGCTACGGCGTTTCCCGGCTGAACGCCGGCCAGGTCAGTTTCGGCCACGGCAGCGACAATGCCTGGGACGAAGCCGTGTATCTGGTGCTGCACACGCTGCACCTTCCCCTCGATACGCTGGATCCCTTCCTGGACGCGCACGTTCTGGCGGAAGAACGCGAACAAGTCCTGGCGCTGCTGGACAGGCGCGTGCGCGAGCGCGTGCCGGCCCCCTACCTGACCAACGAGGCATGGCTGCGCGGACGCCGCTTCTATGTCGACAACCGCGTCATCGTGCCCCGCTCGCCGATCGCCGAACTGCTGGACGACAGCCTCTCACCCTGGGTGGCGGACCCCGAAACAGTCGAGTATGTCCTGGACATGTGCACCGGCTCGGGCTGCCTGGCGGTGCTGTCCGCACTGGCATTCCCTTTCGCGCACGTCGATGGCGTCGACATTTCTGCCAGCGCACTGGAAGTCGCAATGCACAACGTGGGCGCCTACAACCTGCATGACCGTGTCTTCCTGCATTGCAGCGATCTGTTCCAGAAACTGGCGCCACGCCAGTACGACGTGATCATCTGCAACCCACCCTACGTGAATGCGGACTCCATGCATGCCTTGCCGCAGGAGTACCGGCACGAGCCGCATCTGGCCCTGGCTGGCGGCGATGACGGCATGGACCTGGTCCGGCGCATCCTGACCGAGTCCCCTGCCTACCTGGCACCCAAGGGTCTGCTGGTACTGGAAATCGGCCACGAACGCGCGCATTTCGAAAGCGCATTTCCTGAGCTGGAACCCGTTTGGCTGGATTCGTCCGAGGCCTCGGACCAGATCATTCTGCTGACCCGCGAGCAACTGGCGCCGTGATACGCGGATCTGGAATCACCCTGCGCCGCGGGACCAAGGTCCTGCTGGACGACGCGGACTTCGTCGTCAACCCGGGGGAACGCGTCGGCATCGTCGGCAAGAATGGCGCGGGCAAATCTTCCCTGTTCGCATTGCTGACGGGCACGCTCGACGTCGACGCCGGCAACCTTACCCTGCCTCCCGATTGGCGCATCGCCAGCGTTCAGCAGGAACTGCACGCCGACGACCGCCCCGCGCGCGAGTTCGTCATCGATGGCGATACGCCCCTGCGAGAGCTGCAGGCCCGGCGTGCCGAGCTCGCCGATCACCAGGGTACCGAGATCGCCGAAACCGAAGCCGCGCTGATTGAAGCCGGCGCCTGGAGCGCGCCGTCGCGCGCCGAACAACTGCTTGCCGGGCTGGGCTTCAAGCCAGCGGAATGGACCCAGCCGGTTGCCAGCTTTTCGGGCGGCTGGCGCATGCGGCTGGCGCTGGCGCGCGCGCTGATGGCGCCGTCCGACCTGCTGCTGCTCGACGAGCCGACCAACCACCTGGATCTGGACGCCATGCTGTGGCTGGAAAAATGGCTAACGGCATATCCCGGCACGGTATTGCTGATTTCTCACGATACGGAGTTCCTGGATGCAGCGGCCAAGGCCATCCTGCATTTCGACCATGGCAAGCTCGTGCGCTACCGTGGCGGCTACCAGGATTTCCTCGAGCAACGCGCCGAACGCTTGCGTCAAACCCGCATTGCCTGGGAAAAGCAAAGCCGGGAAACGGCCCGCTTGCAGGGATTCATCGACCGTTTCAAGGCCAAGGCATCCAAGGCCAAGCAGGCGCAAAGCCGAGTGAAGGCATTGGCGCGCATGCAGACGCTGGCGCCGCTGCACGCCGAAGCCGGCATCGACATCCGCATTCCATCACCGGACCATATGCCGGATCCGTTGCTGGTGCTGGAGAAGCTATCGGCGGGGTATACGGATGACAACGGCCGGCCGGTCGATATCCTGCGCGACGTGACGCTGATGGTGCGCGCGGGCAGCCGTGTGGGTATCCTGGGGGCCAACGGCGCGGGCAAGAGTACGCTGGTGAAGACCTTGGCCGAGACCCTGCCCGTGCGATCGGGCGAGCGGCGAGCCTCGCGCGGCCTGTCGATCGGCTACTTCGCGCAACACCAGTTGGATATGCTGGATCTGAACGCCACGCCGCTTCTGCATTTGGCGCGCATCGCACCCGACGCGCGCGAACAGGAATTGCGCAACTACCTGGGCGGCTTCGGTTTCTCCGGTGACGCAGTGACGGGGCCTGTGGGCCCCATGTCCGGCGGCGAAAAAGCGCGTCTGGCGTTGTCCCTGATCGTCTGGCAGAAGCCCAACCTGCTTCTGCTCGACGAACCCAGCAACCACCTGGATGTGGAAACGCGCGAGGCCCTGGCCGCGGCGCTGGCGGAATTCGCCGGCAGTATGCTGCTGGTTTCCCACGACCGCCACCTGTTGCGCACCACGGTGGACAGCTTCTGGATCGTCGCCGATGGCATCGTACGTGAATTCGAAGGCGACCTGGAGGACTATCGGGACTGGCTGGCCGCGCGGGGCACGGAGGAAAAAGCCGAAGCCGCGCGTGCCAACGCGAGCGATACGCCGCCGCCCGCAGACCGCAAGCAGCAGCGCCGTCTGGAGGCCGAACAACGGCAACGCATGGCGGCGGCCCGCAAGCCGCTGGAGGCCAAGCTGGCCAAGGTGGACGCTGAAATGGAAACCGTGCGGGCGCGCCTGGAATCGCTGGACGCATTGATTGCCGATGCCGACCTGTACTCGGACGCTCGCCGCGCGGAACGCCAGAAAGTCATGAGCGAACACGGCGAACTGGGCAAACGCATGGCGACACTGGAAGAACAGTGGCTGGGTTTGCACGAAGCCATCGAAGCGGCGGAGAAAACCGTCTCGGTTTCCTCGCCACCCTGAAAGCAAGCGGGCGCCCATGGACGCCCGCCTGTTTCCGGTATCGCATCGCCCTCGGCACGAAACGATCCGGCCGGGCGGCCCCGCGCACCGTGTCGGATCAACCCGCGATGACGTCCAGTTTGGCGATACCCAACGCCAGGGTTTTGGCGCCGACATCCCGGAACTGGATCTGGGCCTGCGCATCCTGGCCGGTGCCGCTCAGGCCAATGATGGTGCCATCGCCGAAACGGGCATGCCGGACGCCCTGGCCAATGCGGTAATGCCGGTCGCCGACCGTCACACCCGAAGTCACCCCACGGGGCTGGCGCGGTGCGATGGCGCTTACGGGTTTGCGCCCGAATGCGTCCCGGGGAGCCCCGCCCCATACCGATCCCCCGCCAAAATGGTCGTCCGCAGCGCCTGCGCGCGGCGTCAGCCACTTCAAATGCTGTTCCGGGATCTCTGCCAGGAAACGTGAACGCATGGCGTAGCGCGTCTGCCCATGCAGCATGCGGCTTTGGGCCAGGCTCAGGTACAGGCGTTCGCGCGCGCGCGTGATCGCGACATACATCAGGCGCCGCTCTTCTTCCAGGCCCGCCTGTTCCAGCACGCTGTTTTCATGCGGGAACAAGCCTTCTTCCAGGCCGGTGATGAAGACCGCATCGAACTCCAGCCCTTTGGCGGCGTGAACCGTCATCATCTGCACAGCGTCCTGCCCTGCCTGCGCCTGGTTGTCACCCGCTTCCAATGCCGCATGGGACAGGAAGGCGGCCAGCGGCGTCAGGTTGTCCGGGACGGGGTTGATGTTCGCCTCGAGCGCCGGATCCGCTATCGCGTCGCGCTGGGCGGGCACGCCCGCTGGCAAGCCGTCGAAATTTTCCTCGGTCGAAAACACCGCAGCGGCCGTGACAAGTTCGTTCAAGTTCTCGATGCGCTCGGTGCCTTCCTTTTCGCCACGGTAATGTTCGATCAGCCCGCTGGCCTCGAGCACATGTTCGACCATCTCAGGCAGGGGCAGTTCACGGGTGTCATCGGCCATGCGGCCGATCAATGTCGCGAACTGTGCCAGATTGGAGCCGCCCTTTCCCGCGACGCGGGCCACGGCACCGTAGAGGCTGGTGTCATGGGCCCGAGCCGCATCCGCAAGTTGTTCCAGCGTGCGTGCGCCTATGCCCCGCGCGGGGAAGTTGACCACGCGCATCCACGACGTATCGTCATGCGGATTGGAGATGAGCCGCAAGTACGCAAGGGCGTGTTTGATTTCCTGGCGTTCGAAAAAGCGCAGGCCGCCATAGACCTTATAGGGTATTCCAGCCGAAAACAGGGCATGCTCCAGCACGCGCGATTGCGCGTTGCTGCGGTAGAGCACGGCGATCTCGCGGCGCGCCCGCCCCTCGTTGACGAGGGAGCGGATTTCGTCGACGACCCACTGCGCTTCCATGCCGTCGGACGGTTGCTCGATGACCCGTACCGGCTCGCCTTCGCCCTGTTCGGTCCACAGATTCTTGCCCAGCCGGCCGCTGTTATGGTCGATCAGCGCGTTTGCGGAATCCAGGATATGGCCGTAGGAACGATAGTTCTGTTCCAGCCTGATGACCGTGCCCTTCGCGTAGTCGCGTTCGAAGTCGGACATGTTGCCGACATTCGCGCCCCGAAACGCATAGATGGACTGGTCATCGTCCCCGACCGCGAAAATATACGCGCCACCGCCCGCCAGCATCCTTAGCCACTTGTACTGCAGCGTATTGGTGTCCTGAAACTCGTCGACCAGGATGTGCCGGAACCGGCGCTGGTAATGTTCGCGTACCGGCGCATTACGCGAGAGAAGCTCGTATGCGCGCAACAGCAATTCGGGAAAGTCGACCACCCCTTCCCGTTGGCACTGCGCTTCATACAGTTGATAGATTTCGATCAGGCGCCGTCGGTGGCTGTCCCAGGCTTCGAGGTCGCCCGGTCGCTCGCCCTCTTCCTTGGCGCCGTTAATGAAGCGCTGGACATCGCGAGGCGGATATTTCTCGTCATCGATGCCGTTGGCCTTGAGCAGCCGCTTGATCGCCGCCAATTGATCCGCGGTGTCGAGGATCTGGAAGGCTTGCGGCAGACCGGCATCGCGGTGGTGAGCCCGCAGCAGCCGGTTGCACAGGCCGTGGAATGTGCCAATCCACAAACCGCGCGTATCGATGGGGAGGATGGCCGAAATGCGTGCCAGCATTTCGCGCGCGGCCTTGTTGGTAAAGGTGACCGCGAGCAGCGCATAGGGGCTGGCCAATCCGTTCTGGATCAGCCATGCCATGCGGGTAGTGAGGACGCGCGTCTTGCCGCTACCCGCCCCGGCCAAGACCAGGGCGTGCTGCGGTTCCAGCGTGACTGCGGCGCGTTGTTCCGGATTTAACTTGTCGATCATGCCGCGTAGCGGCGGAGTCGGTCGGCGAACTGCTCCAGCCCTTCAATGCCGCTCTGCTGGGCCCGTTGGCACCAGGCCTGCAGATGGCTCAGCAATTGTTCGCTGCTCGCGCTGGAGCTTTCCCACAGGCGTCCCAGCTCGCGCCGCATCTGTACCAGCGTCGACAACGACTGGCTGCCGGCGATGGCCTGGTCCAACTGGGCGACCTGCTCCGGCTGCAAGGCATCTTCCGAGCGATGAAGCCAGCGACGAACGCGGCGCAGGGTCGTCCAGCGGCATTCCGCGCCATCCGGGTTGCGGGAGGTCTTGAGCTTGGCCAGTTCCTGGCGGGCAGCGCTCTTGATGATGTCGCCGTAGCGCGCCATCACTTCGTAGCGGTGGGTAATCACGCCCTGCAGGGTGCTGAGGTCCACCATCGGCTTGTGGGATTCCAGCTTGAGCTTGGGCGCGACTTTCTTCACCTTGGCCAGGCCGACGAATTGCAGGATACGGATATAGCCCCAGCCGATGTCGAACTCGTACCACTTGGCGGAGAACTTGGCCGAGGTACCGTAGGCGTGGTGGTTGTTGTGCAGCTCTTCCCCGCCGATGACGATGCCCCACGGGAACACATTGGTGCTGGTGTCGGGACTGGCGTAGTTGCGATAGCCCCAATAGTGGCCGATGCCATTGACGACGCCCGCCGCCCAGAACGGAATCCAGGCCATCTGCACCGCCCAGACCGTCACGCCGACGGCGCCGAACATGGCGATATCCAGGGCGAGCATGATCATCACGCCCATCAGGCTGTGGCGCGCATAGACATTGCGCTCGAGCCAGTCATCCGGCGTGCCGTGGCCGAACTTCGCCATGGTCTCTGCGTTGGTGGCTTCTTCGCGATAGAGCTCGGCGCCGCGGAACAGTACTTTCCAGATGCCGAACAGCATGGGCGAGTGCGGATCGCCGTCGCGTTCACATTTCGCGTGGTGCTTGCGGTGTATGGCGACCCATTCCTTGGTGACCATGCCGGTGGTCATCCAGAGCCAGAAGCGGAAGAAGTGCATGACCGCCGGATGGAGGTCCAGACCGCGGTGCGCCTGGCTGCGATGGAGGAACACCGTGACGCCGACGATGGTGACGTGCGTTGCAACCAAGGTGAAAATGACGATCTGCCACCAGGAAGCGTGCAAGAAACCGCCGGCGGCGAAGGAAAGGATGTGATCCATATAGGGCGTAGAGACCTCAGCTAAGAGCCAGCTTCGGAGTTTAGCCTACCTTGCGCCGTTATGACAGCACCCAACATTGACCCAACCCACTTGAAATTCCGGCAAAATTGTTGTTTTCCCCCACTACTGTGCTCATCTTGACCGCTTTTTCAACGCCTCGCCCGGCACCGGCCCCTTCCGGCGCCTTTCACGCCCTGTCCGAGGACCTGGGCGACCTGCCCAGGCCCGCCCTCAGGGCGCGAGGGCGTTTCTTTTGCGCCACAGCCATCGCGCTCTTCCTTACTTTCCCGGTCGGCGGCGTCCGCGCAGCGGATGCGCCCGAGCGCCTGACGTGGTCCGTGCCAACCGGAAAAACCGTTGTGCTGGCCGAATACTACGAAATCCAGGAATCCGGCTGCCGCGCCATGCGCGCCCCGCCGGTCATCGTGAAGACGCGCCCGACGCTGGGCAAGCTGGTGGTGAATACGACCACCGGTCAAGCAAGCCGCTCGGCGAAGTGCCGCCACGTCCAGGTGCCGGTAACGCGCGTCCTGTACCACGCCGGCGAAAGGCCGGGACAGGACGCTTTCGCCTGGGAGATTTTCTTCCAGGCACGGAACCTGGGCACACGGGCGGTCCAGGGAAGCGCGACCGTCACGCCTGGCCGGCCGACGGATCGCTGACCGGCGCCTGCCCGGCCAGCGGTTGTGGGTCAGCCTCGGCCCGGTCGGCCGCGTCCGCTTCGGCGGGCGGCTCCAGGGGGACAGGCTCACTCGAGACGGCAGCCTGTTCGGCCGTCGCGCCGCCCTTGCGCCGCTCGAACACGGCCGCGAAAAAGCCATCGGTGCCGTGCACGTCCGGCCGCAGCTGCATGTAAGGGCCTTGCAGGTTCAGCCCCTCGCAGCGCGCGCCGACGAGCGCGGCGGCGTCCAGGCGTTCGAACTCGGGGTGCGTGGCGAGGAAGATCTCGGCCTGGGCCTCGTTTTCCTCCACCAGCAAGCTGCAGGTGGCGTAGACCAGCCGCCCGCCCGGCGCGACACAGCGGGCCGCCGCGGACAGGATGCGGGTCTGCAGGACGCCCAGTTCCTGCAATGCCTCCGGGTGCTGGCGCCATTTCAGGTCAGGATTTCGCCGCAAGGTGCCGATGCCGCTGCAGGGCGCATCCACCAACACCCGCTGGGCCTTGCCGGCCAGGCGTTTGACCCGGGTGTCGTTTTCGCTGTCGATGACGACCGGCACCACATTGGAAAGGCCGCTGCGCGCGAAACGGGGTTTGGCGCGCGCCAGGCGCGCGGCCGACACGTCGAAGGCGTACAACCGGCCCGTCGACCGCATCAGCGCCCCGATCAGCAAGGTCTTGCCGCCGGCGCCGGCGCAGAAATCGATGATCATTTCGCCGCGCCGTGGCGCCACCAGCAGGGCAAGAAGCTGGCTGCCCTCGTCCTGGACCTCGATTTCCCCGGCCTCGAACTGAGGCCACCGATTGACGGGCGGATGTCCGTCCAGGCGTATCCCCCACGGCGAGAAAGGCATGGGACGCGGCTGGTAGCGCGCGGCCGGGCCGTTGCTCAGGCCTTGCAGGACGGTATCCCGATCCGCCTTCAAGGGGTTGACGCGCAGATCGAGCGGCGCCGGGCGGTTCAAGGCATCGACCAGGGCGTCGGCGTTCTCGAAAGCCCCCAGGCGCTCATCGAGCCAATCCGGCAGGCTGGCGCGCACGGCGCGCGGCAGCGTGGCCGGATCGATCCGCAGGATGTGGTCCAGCCAATCGTTTTCCTGGGGCGTCAATGCGTCGCGCAGGACTTCCCGCCCCTGCGTGGCGGCCAGACCCTGGATGGCCAGCCGGCGCGCGGCGGCCCCGACGCCGGTTTCGGCAAAGCGCCGATAGCGCCGGAGATTGCGCAGGACGTCGTAGGCCGCCTCCGCCACTTCCGCGCGGTCGCGCCCGCCCAGCGCGGGATGCGCGCGCAGCCAATGTGTCAGGACGCCGTCCGCGGGATGCGCCCACTGCAGCATCTCGCCCAGAACCTGCTGCACCTGGCCCAGCCGGATGGCAGCAAACGACGGGCGCGGACGATCCGCCTCGCCGGCGCGCGGCGCCATGGATCTTGCGCCGGCGCGATGCGGTTTCTTCATGTCTATTCCCTGACGGGCGTTCGCCCATCGATAAAAGATCGGTTTACGTTCCGGCGGTATCGCCGGCGGACCCTATGAACAGGCGCGACGGCTCGCCCTCTACCTGGACGCGATGGTCCGCCGTCAGGCTGACACGCCCCTCCACGAGCCAGCGCACCGCCGCGGGAAACATCTGGTGCTCCATGCCCAGGACGCGCTCGGCGAGGCTTTCCGGCGTATCGCCGCTTAGCACAGGCACGCAGGCCTGCGCGATGATGGGCCCATGATCGAGCAGGGGCGTGACGAAATGGACAGTGCAGCCATGCACCTGTACCCCCGTAGCCAGTGCCTGGCCATGGGTGTGCAGGCCCGGAAACGCCGGCAGCAAGGACGGATGGATATTGACCAGGCGGCCCGCGTAGCGGCTGACGAAGCCGGGCGTGAGCACGCGCATGAATCCCGCCAGGATCACGTAATCGGGCCGATAGCGGTCGATCTCCTGGGCCAGGGCGGCGTCGAACGCCTCGCGCCCGGGGAAATCGCGGTGATACACAGATGCAGCCGGGATGCCGGCTTCGCGGGCCCATTTGAGGCCAGCCGCATCGGGCCGGCTGGCGATGACCGCGGAAATATCGGCCGGCCAGTTTTCGCGGCGGCAGGCCTGGACCAGGGCCTGCATATTGCTGCCGCGGCCGGAAATCAGAATAACGAGCCGCCGACGACCCGAAGATAAAGCTGCCAAGGTGTATGTTCCAGAGGAAATAAAGAGCAAGCGCGGGCAAAATTGTAAACTCTCGTTCGTGAAACCCGCGCTGCACATCTTCCGCTCCCTTCCCCCGCCCGGCGCCCGCCGCCCCTGCGCCCTGACGATCGGCAACTTCGACGGGGTGCATCGGGGACACCAGGCCATGCTGGCGCGCGTGCGCGCCGCGGCCCGTGAACGCGGCCTGACACCGGCCGTCATGACCTTCGAACCGCATCCGCGCGAATATTTCGCCGTGTTGAATCAACGCCCGGAACTCGCGCCGACGCGTATCACCGGCCTACGCGACAAGCTGGACGCCCTGGCGCGATTCGGCATCGAACAGGTGGTCGTCGAGCGATTCAACGCCCGCCTGGCGGAAATGTCGCCCGAAACCTTCATCGACCGGTTGCTGGTGCGCGGCCTGGGCGCCCGATGGATCCTCGTCGGCCCGGACTTTCGCTTTGGCCACAAACGCAGCGGGGACATCGAGCTGCTGCGCGACGCCGGCAGAACCCACGGTTTCGACGTGGAAACGCTTGCCGACGTCACCGACGCACATGGGCACCGCATTTCCAGCTCCGAGGTCCGCACCGCCCTGGCCGTGGGCGACCTGGCGCGCGCGCAGGATCTGCTGGGCCACCCCTACCACCTCAGCGGCCACGTCGTGCACGGCCGCAAGCTGGGCCGCACCCTTGGCTTTCCCACCCTCAACGTACGGGTAACGCCGCGCTGCGCGGCCCGCTCGGGCATCTACGTGGTACGGGTGCACGGGCTGGGCGATACGCCCCTACCCGCCGTCGCCAGCCTGGGCGTACGCCCCACCGTGGAGGACGGCGGGCAGGTGCTGCTGGAAGCCCATGTGCTGGACGCCGCCGCCCTGGATGCATACGGTAAACTCGTGCGGATCGAATTCCTGCAACAGCTGCGGGACGAAGAAAAGTTCCCGGATCTCCCTTCCCTGACAGCCGCCATCGCCGAAGACGCGCGAAACGCGCGCGCCTACTTTGCCGTTCATGGACTATAAAAAGACGCTCAACCTGCCCGATACCTCCTTTCCGATGCGGGGCGACCTTGCGAAGCGCGAGCCCGCATGGATTGCCGAATGGGAGGAAAACCACGTTTACCAGGCCATCCGTGCCGCCAGCAAAGGGCGGCCGCGCTTCGTCCTGCATGACGGACCGCCCTATGCCAACGGCGACATCCACATCGGCCACGCGGTCAACAAGATCCTGAAGGACATCATCCTGAAAAGCCGGAACATGGCCGGCTACGACGCCCATTACGTGCCGGGCTGGGACTGCCACGGCATGCCGATCGAAATTCAGATCGAAAAGAAATACGGCAAGAACCTTCCCGTCGCGGAGATGCAATCCAAGGCGCGGGCCTATGCGCACGAGCAGATCGAGCGGCAGAAGAAGGACTTCAAGCGCCTGGGCGTTCTGGGGCAGTGGGACCGGCCCTACATGACGATGGCCTTTCGCAACGAGGCCAATGAAATCCGCGCCTTGGCGCGCATCATGGATAAGGGCTATGTGTTCCGCGGCCTGAAACCGGTGAACTGGTGTTTCGATTGCGGCTCGGCGCTGGCCGAGGCGGAAGTCGAATACGCCGACCGCGTGGACCCGGCGGTTGATGTAGCCTTCCCCTTCGCCGACAAGGCAGGCCTGGCGCGCGCATTCGGATTGGCGTCCGTGGACGATGGCGCCATTGTGATCTGGACGACCACGCCCTGGACGATTCCTTCCAACCAGGCGCTGAACCTGCATCCCGAAATCGAGTACGCGCTGGTGCGTGTATCCGCTGCCCTGCCCACCGGTCCGCTGCTGCTGCTGGCGACCGAACGCGTGCAAACCTGTCTGGAACACTGGGGCCTGCAGGGTGAAATCGTGGCCTCCACGCGCGGGGAAGCGCTGGCCGGGCTGACGTTCCATCACCCTCTTGCACGGGTCGATGCCGGCTACAACCGACTGTCACCCATCTACCTGGGCGACTATGTCACCCTGGATACCGGCACGGGCGTGGTGCATTCGGCGCCCGCCTACGGCATCGAGGATTTCGTGTCGTGCAAGACGCACGGCCTGGCCGATGCGGACATGCTCAGCCCCGTGATGGGCGACGGTCGGTACGCCTCCACGCTGCCGCTGTTCGGCGGCCTGAGCATCTGGGACGCCAATCCCAAGATCGTCGAAACCCTGCGCGAGGCCGGTACGCTGCTGCACAGCGAAAAGCACAAGCACAGCTATATGCACTGCTGGCGGCACAAAACGCCGATCATCTACCGCGCCACCAATCAATGGTTCGCCGGCATGGATATCACACCGCGCGAGGGCGGCCCCACCCTGCGTGAAGCCGCGCTGGCCGGTATCGAAGCGACGCGTTTCTATCCCGCCTGGGGCCGCGCGCGCCTGCACGCCATGATCGCCAACCGTCCCGACTGGACCTTGTCGCGCCAGCGCCAATGGGGCGTGCCCATGGCGTTCTTCGTGCACAAGGAAACCGGTGCGCTGCACCCCCGCACCGTCGAACTGCTGGAGCAAATCGCGCAGCGGGTCGAACAGGGCGGCATCGAAACCTGGCAGTCGCTGGATCCGCGCGAACTGCTGGGCGACGAAGCCGACATGTACGAGAAAAGCCGCGACACGCTCGATGTGTGGTTCGACTCCGGCACCACGCACTTCACGGTACTGGGCGGCAAGGACGCGACGCAATCGGGTTCGCATGGCGAAGAACTGGCCTGGCCGGCGGACCTCTACCTCGAGGGCTCGGACCAGCATCGCGGCTGGTTCCACTCCTCTCTGCTGACGGGCTGCATGCTTTACGGCCGCCCTCCGTACAACGCGTTGCTCACGCACGGCTTCGTCGTCGACGGCCAGGGCCGCAAGATGAGCAAATCGGTGGGTAACGTCATCGCGCCGCAGAAGGTCTCGGACTCCCTCGGCGCGGAGATCCTGCGCCTTTGGGTGGCGTCCACGGACTACTCCGGGGAATTGTCCATCTCCGACGAGATCCTCAAGCGGGTGGTCGAAAGCTACCGCCGCATCCGCAATACCTTGCGATTCCTGTTGGCCAACCTGGCCGACTTCGACGCGGTGTCGATGACAGTGCCCTATGCGCAGCGCCTCGAGATCGACCGCTATGCGCTCGCCATGACCGCGCAAATGCAGCAGGAAGTGCTGGGCCACTACGAAAAATACGACTTCCATCCCGCGATGTCGCGCCTGCAGACCTTCTGCTCCGAAGACCTGGGCGCGTTCTACCTGGATATCCTGAAGGATCGCCTGTACACGACCGGCACCACCAGCGTGGCGCGCCGATCCGCGCAAAGCACGCTGCTCGACATCACGCAGACGCTGGTCAAGCTGATGGCTCCCGTGCTGTCCTTCACCGCCGAAGAGGCATGGAAGGAATTGACCGGCACCGCGCTCACGCACCAGGCCGACGTCGCACGCGCCACGGTGTTCGCGGAAGTCTTCCAGGCCTTGCCGCCACTGGCCGAGGGGGACCCGCTGCCCGCCAAATGGAGTCGCCTGCGGGCCATCCGCGCGGAAGTGATGCGCAAGCTCGAAGAAGTGCGCAGCGCCGGCGGCATCGGTTCGTCGCTGCAGGCCGAGATCGACATCACCGCATCCGGCGATGACCTCGATGCGCTACGCAGTCTGGGCGACGACCTGCGCTTCGTCCTGATCGTTTCCCGGGCGACGGTACATGCGGGCACCGGTGGCGAGCTGCAGATCGCGATCGCGCCGTCCTCGCACAAGAAATGCGAACGCTGCTGGCACTGGCGGGCCGACGTGGGTGTGGACCCGGACCATCCGGAAATCTGCGGTCGTTGTGTCAGCAACCTGTTTGGCACCGGCGAGGCGCGCGAGCATGCTTGAGGCGGGCGATCGGTTATCCGCCGCCGGCGCGGCGCCCGCGCCACGTGGCCGCGGACTGGCGTTCTGGCTTTTGGTAGCCCTGGTCGTGATCGTCCTGGACCAGGCAGCCAAGCTGTACTTCAACGGCAGCTACTCCTATGGCCAGCGTGTCAATGTGCTGCCGATATTCGATTTCACGCTGGTGTACAACCGTGGCGCGGCCTTCAGTTTCCTGGCCACGGAAGCGGGTTGGCAACGCTGGTTCTTCACCGCGCTGGGCGTCGTCGCCGCCATCGTCATCACGGTGATCCTCGGGCGCCAGGGACGCCGCGCACATCCCCGATTCTCGCTGGCCCTGGCGATGATCATGGGAGGGGCGCTGGGCAACGTGATCGATCGGGTCGTCTACGGCCACGTGGTCGATTTCCTGCTTTTCTACTGGAAGGACTGGTACTACCCGGCGTTCAATGTGGCCGACGTCGCGATTACCTGCGGCGCCATCCTGCTGGTGCTGGATGAACTGCTGCGGATGCGCAAGCCCGATCCGGGCCCTGTCAACCGGCCATGATCGGCGCATAATGGGCACGTCTTCCCGATCCGCGATTCTTCCATGCTCGATCTCGCCCGCAAACGTATCGTCCTAGGCATGTCGGGTGGCATTGCCGCCTACAAAATCGCCGAGCTCGTGCGCCGGCTTACCGAACAAGGGGCGGTCATCGACGTCGTCATGACCGACGCCGCCACGCACTTCATCACGCCGGTCACCATGCAGGCGCTGTCAGGGCGGCCCGTCTATGTCAGCGAATGGGATGCGCGCGTCGATAACAATATGGCGCACATCGACCTGACGCGCGGCGCCGACGCCGTGCTGATCGCCCCCTGCAGCGCCGACTTCATCGCCAAGCTGGCGCACGGCATGGCCAACGACCTGTTGTCCACCTTGTGCCTGGCGCGCACCTGCCCCCTGCTGATCGTGCCGGCCATGAACCGCGAAATGTGGGCCAACCGCGCCACGCAGCGCAACGCCGCGCAATTGCGCGAGGACGGCATCGAAATCCTGGGCCCGGCGGCAGGCGACCAGGCCTGCGGGGAGATCGGCGACGGCCGCATGCTGGAGCCGCATGAGATCCTGGCCGACGTCATCGCCTTCTTCCAACCCAAGACGCTTGCGGGCAAGCATGTGCTGTTGACCGCCGGCCCGACGGTCGAACCCATCGACCCGGTGCGCGTCATCAGCAACCGTTCGTCGGGCAAGACCGGGTATGCGATCGCGCGGGCCGCCCGAGAGGCGGGAGCCCGCGTCACGCTGGTCAGCGGGCCGACATCCCTGCCCGCCCCCCGCGGGGTGGATATCCAACCCGTGCAGACGGCGCGGCAGATGCACGCCGCGGTCATGGCGCAGGCGCGGCAGGCCGATATATTCATCGCCGTTGCCGCCGTCGCCGACTGGCGCGTGAAAAACGCCAGCGCACAGAAAATGAAGAAGGACGAATCCGGGGGCGGCGCGCCGGTACTCGAATTCGAACCCAACCCCGACATCCTGGCCGAGGTGGCGGCAATGCCGAACGGCCCATGGTGCGTGGGCTTCGCGGCGGAAACCGAAGACCTGGCCGCGCATGCGGAAGCCAAGCGCCGGCGCAAGGGTGTCCCGTTACTGGTCGGCAACCTGGCGCATCGTGTCATGGACCTCGACGACACCGAGCTCGTGCTTTTCGATGAAAGCGGCATGCATCCGCTGCCGCCGGCCGCCAAGCTGGATGCGGCCCGCCGCCTTGTCGCCGAGATCGCGGCGCGACTGCCCGGCTGACTTGCTCTTAGTCCGCCTGCGCGGAAGCAGCCTGGGTGGTGCGGCTGGCCCAGGCTCCCAATGGCAGGGGCGGCTGCGGCGCGACGATGCGATTCAATATCTGCCGCAGTTCAGCCCACCCGCCGCGATCGGTCGGCCATCGGCTGGGCAGGACGGTCTGCCAACCCGCCAAGGGTGAGCCCCTCGCCATGACGAATCGAAAGGTGTAATACCCAGGCATGCCCATGCGCAAATCGGTGACCACGAGGTCGCCGCCGATCGCGTCGTAGCGCAGCCAGCCCCCCGTGAACCACTTCAGTCGCGCCAGCAGTCGATCGGGCGGCAGGCCCCGCAGCAATCCCCGGTTCAGCGGCTGGCGCAATTGCTCCGGTTCGTCGCGATCGAACACGCTGGCCACGGTTTCGTAGTACGTGTCGTCGGGCCCGCGCGCGACAACCCGCCAAAGCAGGCTATTCAAGGGCATGGGCGCGGAAAACATCGCCGACGCGCGCTCGCCGCGCGCGGCCAATGCGGTACGCACGTGCTGCTCGACCAGGGTTTTCGCGACCAGCGTCCAGGCCAGGTAGGCCGCCGCGAACCCCAGCGCCCCGCCGCGCAGGCGGCTGATGCGTTCGCCCCAGACGAGGTTGGCCAGGAATGCAGCCAGCAAAGGCAGCGTGAAGACCGGATCGATAATGAAGATGCTGGATAGGCTGGCAGGCTGCACCGGCAACGGCCAGAACAGCTGGGTTCCATAGGTCGTCATCGCATCCAGCAACGGGTGCGTGATCAGCACCAGCCACAAGGTAAGGAATAAGCGGCTCGCGGAATACGGTACCGACGGCCAGCGCCGGCGCACCAGCCAGGCCAGCACGGCGGCCAGGCCGGTCAGGACGAAGAGAGAATGGGAAAAACCCCGGTGATAGGTCATCAGCGAAACCGGATCGGGATACGGCACAAACACGTCCAGATCCGGCAGCGTGGCGAGGACGGCGCCATACAGCAGCGCCTTGCGTCCCTGAAAGCGACCCAGCAGGGAGGCCTGAATGGCCCCACCCATTGCAACGTGCGTAAGCGAATCCATGTTTGCGTGTATTCCCTTGCCAGCGGTGCGCGGCGCCGCCCCGCGCGGCGCCCAGCCGACAAGGTAAGATACCGCATCCGAATGGCGGGGCGCGACATGGACCAATTCGTCGACCAGGTACGAAGCTTTATCGAGGCCAACCAGGATTGGGCTGGCCCCATCACGGCCCTGCTGACCATGGCGGAATCGCTCGTAATCGTCGGGCTGTTCGTGCCCGCCACGGCGCTGATGCTGATCACCGGCGGGCTGGTCGGCAGCGGATCGCTGGACGGCAGCACCATCCTGCTTTGGGGCATCGCGGGCGCCGTCGTGGGCGATGCCCTGTCGTATTGGCTGGGGCGCGGCGTCGGCCCGCGCGTGCTGCGCCGCTGGCCGCTCAGCAATCATCGCCCCGCCGTCGCGCGCGCGCGGCTGTTCTTTTCGCGGTACGGCTTCGCTTCGGTGCTGGCCGGACGGTTCATGGGCCCCATCCGCAGCACGATCCCCACGGTCGCCGGGGTGATGGGAATGAGCCACGCCCGCTTCCAGGCGGCCAATGTTTTGTCGGCCGCCCTGTGGATGCCGGCCATGCTTGCGCCCGGCTACCTGACCATGCGGCACACGGACGATATCTCGGGCGCCAGCCACATCGGCATGCTGATCGGCACGGGCATCTCTATCCTGCTTGGCGTATGGCTGTTGTGCGTGATGCTGCGCAAGCGGCGTATCCCCTCGGCCGCGCGCCGGACGCGCCGGTAGGAGCTCGCATGACGATCGATGGCGAGCCCAAGGACGGCGATTACGTCCGCTATATCGAGAAACTGGTGAACCGCGGCCAGGCCGCGCCGGGCCAGGTCCTCGGCAAGGCGGGCCACGCGGGGCCGTCACCGCTGCCACCGCCCTCGCCCGGCGAAGTGGTTCGCGAGGCGCCGACTGCCGCCCGCCGGCCTGCCGCGGCGTGGGGCCGCGGGGCCGCGTCGGCCACACCCGCTTCCGCGCCGTCACGCGGCACCGCGCCACCCGCGCAGGACACTTTGGCCGCGCGCGCCGGCAAGCGCCGTGGCGCTCTGGCGGTCACCATCGTGGCCCTCGCCATCGCGTGGCAAGCGCTTCGCATGCTATTCCAGGCGCTGCGCCAGCCGGGATTCGATCCGCAGGACCTGGTGCCCGTCGCCTTTCTATTGATTTTCGCCGGCATGCTTTGGCGGGCTGCCCGCAGCCAGCGGACACGGGCCGGCCAGCCGCCCACTCGCCTGCCTCCGTTGACCACCATCGCCAAACACGAGCCCGGTAAACCCGCCCGCTGAATCCCTTGCCGTCCGCGTTCGGCGGATGCTCCAGCCTTACCATCCCGAAACAATGAAATCCGTAGCCCTGAAAATCCTCGACGAACGCATGCGCGAATTCCTGCCCGCCTACGCCACGCCCGGCGCCGCCGGCCTGGACTTGCGTGCCTGCCTGGAAACCGCGCTGACCCTTGCCCCGGGCGAGACGGCGCTCGTGCCCACGGGGCTGGCCATCCATATCGGCGATCCCGGATACGCCGCCCTGATCCTGCCGCGTTCGGGCCTGGGCCACAAACACGGAATCGTACTGGGCAATCTGGTCGGGCTGATCGACTCCGACTACCAGGGGCAATTGATGGTGTCGACGTGGAACCGTGGCAGTGCCGACTTCACGTTGCATCCCATGGACCGCCTGGCGCAGATGGTCATCGTGCCCGTGGCCCAGGTGGCCTTCGAAGTCGTGACGGACTTCGACGCGTCGGAGCGCGGCGCCGGCGGCTTCGGCAGCACGGGCCGCGGCTAGCTGGCGCTTTGTTGCGCCAGCGGCCGCCAGGGGCTTTTGCCGGGAAGCGGCCCAGCCGCCCCCCGCGTGCCTATCGTTGACCGAAGCTGGCGTCGACGAACAGCGTTTTCAACTCGCGGGGCTGCGAACGCCAATACTGCTTGGGTGCCTGTACATGCTCTCCCAGCTGCGCCGCGGCGTGCCAGGGCCAACGCGGGTTATAGAGCATGCCCCGCGCCAGCGACACCATGTCCGCCTTGCCTTGGGCAACGATCTCGTCGGCCTGTTCGGGCTCCGTGATCAACCCGACCGCCATTGTCGGCAAGCCGGTCTCGTGCTTGACGCGTTCGGCGAAAGGCACCTGGTATCCCGGCCCCAGCGCGATCTTCTGGGCGGGCGACATACCGCCCGACGACACATCGATATAGTCGCATCCCCGCGCCTTCAAGGCGTGGGCGAAGGCCACGGTTTGCTCCAGGTCCCATCCGCCGTCCACCCAGTCGGTCGCCGACACGCGTATGCCGACGGGCTTGTCCGCGCCGAATGCCGCGCGGACGGCATCGAACACTTCCAGCGGAAATCGCATGCGGTTTTCCAGGCTGCCGCCATATTCATCGGTGCGGCGATTGGCAAGCGGCGACAGGAACTGGTGCAGCAGGTAGCCATGCGCGGCATGCACCTGGACGGTATCGAAACCCAGACGGTCCGCACGGCGCGCGGCTTGCACAAAGGCGGCGCGGACGCGTTCCAATCCGGCGGCATCCAGCGCATGGGGCGGCTCCTCGCCGTCCTTGTACGGGACGGCAGAAGGCGCGTCGCATATCCATCCCCCTTGGGCCGAGGGAATCTGGTCCCCGCCTTCCCAAGGCGTATGGCTGGAGGCCTTGCGGCCCGCGTGCGCCAGCTGCATTCCCATGTGAATGGTCGAATAGCGGCGGATCGCATGCATGACCTTGGCGATGGAGGCCTCGGTCGCGTCATCCCATAACCCGAGGTCGGCGGGAGTGATCCGGCCACCCGGCTCGACGGCGGTGGCCTCGGTAAACAGCAGGCCCGCGCCCGACAGCGCGAGATGCCCGAGATGAATCATGTGCCAATCCGTCGCCTTGCCATCCTCGGCAGAGTATTCGCACATAGGAGCGATGACGATACGGTTGGGGAGCGACATCCGCCCCAGCGAGATGGAAGAGAATAGCGATGCCATGCGAACTCCGAGCCAGGAAACCTTGCCGTTATACCGCAGGGATCGGCGTATTTTCCTGAATACCCTACTTCGAGTCCGGGCAGCCGCGGGGACTATGATCAAGGAGTCATGCGGCTCCGCATGACCGGTTTCCGACACTCACCCGTCAAGGAGTACGAGCATGAAGCGAAAAGCATCGGCAGTATGGAAAGGCGATCTCAAGTCCGGCACGGGGACGATTTCCACCGACAGTGGCGCGCTATCCAGCGCACCCTATGGCTTCAACACACGTTTCGGCGATACCAAGGGTACCAATCCGGAAGAGCTTCTTGGGGCAGCGCACGCCGGCTGCTTCTCCATGGCGCTCTCGAATATCCTTGGCGAGGCGGGCATGACGGCCGATAGCATCCAGACGGAAGCGGTCGTCACGCTGGACAAGGCCGACGGCGGATTTGCCATTACCGCGGTGCATCTGACCGTCGTGGCCCAGATACCGGGGGCGGATCCACATGCCTTCGAAGAAGCCGCGAATAAAGCCAAAGCCGGCTGCCCGGTCTCCAAAGTGCTGAACGCCACCATCACCATGGACGCCCGCCTGGCTTCCTGACGCGCCGTCACGCCGGGCGCCGCCACGGTGCCCGGCAGCGAACTCCTCGCCGCCTTCCCTACCCTTCTGGATGAGGCCGCCGCGCCGTGGGCACAACTCCTGCGTTCGGGGCGACCACGGCCCCCGTTCAGGCGACGTCCTCAATAGGCCCACCCTAATTCCACCCTAAGTTTAATTTATTTGACCAATTGCTCATCCGCCCCGACAATAAGAACCATTCTCATAAGGAAGACGCCATGAGCGAGTTGATTTACGCGATTTCGGGGGGCAAGGCTGCCCTTCAGGACGGCGGCAAGATGCCCGCCGGCCTGCGCCGGCTGATCGGCTCGGGATTGCTCGTCGCGGTGGGATACATCGATCCGGGCAACTGGGCCACCGACATCGCCGGCGGCAGCCGCTTTGGCTACCATCTTCTGATGGTGGTCTTCCTGGCGGCTTTCCTGGCGCTCGGATTCCAGGTACTGGTCTCGAGGTTGGCACTGGCGACGGGCCAGGACTTGGCGACGCTGACGGTGCGCCATCTTCCGCGCCCCTTGGCCAGGACCGCATGGCTGGCAGGCGAAGCGGCCATCCTGGCCACTGCCCTGGCGGAACTGATCGGCGGTGCCATTGCGCTGCGCCTGCTTTTCGGCATCCCGTTGATGGCTGGCGTCGCCATGACGGGTGCCGGCACCTATGCCGTTCTTCTGTTCGCGCGCAACAATGCCGAGCGCCATGAGCGCATTATCGGCCTGCTGCTCGCGATCGTTTCGGTGTCGTTCGTGTATTTGCTCTTCCAGGCGAACCCGGCGTGGACCGAAGTCGCCAGCGGCGCCGCGCAGCCCATCCGCGCGCTGCGGTCCCCTGAAGGGTTCATGATTGCCCTGGGCATCATTGGCGCGACGCTCATGCCGCACAATCTCTACCTGCATTCGGGTGAGCTGGCCCAGCGCGCGCACGGCCTGCCCGTGGCGATGCGAGGCATGGCGATGCGCGTGGCCCGTAGCGATACGGTGTTCTCGCTGGGCATCGCGACCCTGGTCAATGCGGCGATCATGATCGTCGCCGCCGCCTCGCTCTCGGGAAACGGGGTAGCGGTCAGCAGCCTGGATCAGGCCCACGCCGCGATTGGCAAGACCCTGGGCGTCGGCGCGGCTATCGTGTTCGCCGTGGCCCTGTATGCGGCCGGGCAAAGCTCGACCATCACAGGCGTACTGGCCGGCAAGGTGCTGTCGAAGGGATTCAGCACCGGAGGATGGTCCGACCGCAGGCGCGCTTTGGTGACGCGCGCGGTCGCCGGTGTCGCGGCAATGGGCATGCTGGCCTATACCGGAGGACAGGATCCCGATCAGTTGCTGGTGCTGAGCCAGGTGATATTGAGCCTGGCATTGCCCTTCGCCCTGGTGCCGCTCGTCATGCTGGCCGTGCGGCGGGACGTGATGGGGTCTTTCGTGTTACGCGGGGTCTGGCGCGCGTTGGCGATCGCGGCCACGACGGCGATCATTCTGCTCGACGGCTATCTCTTGCTCGTCCAGGTAATGCCCGGTTAAGGGTCACGGCCAGGCCACTGCCGAAGGCAAGGGGCTGGCCGTGACCATGCAACGCATCAGGCGGTTTCGAGTTCGCCGAGATACGCCGCCCGGACCTTGGGGTCCGTCAGCAAGGTCCTGGAAGTACCGGACAAGATCAGTTCCCCCGACTCCATCACGTAGCCGCGCTTGCTGTATTCGAGCGCGAGCCGCGCATTCTGCTCGATCAACAGGATCGTCACGCCGTCGGCGGCGATGCCCGAGATCACTTCGAATACTTTCTCCACCATGAGCGGCGCGAGTCCCATCGACGGCTCGTCAAGCAGCAATAAAGTGGGACGGGCGATCATGGCACGCCCCAGGGCGACCATTTGCTGCTCGCCGCCGGACAGCGTGCCCGCCGCCTGCTTGCGGCGTTCCGCCAGGCGCGGGAACTGCTCGAAGACGCTTTCCATATCCGCGCGGATTCCGGCCCCGTCGCGCCGCACATAGGCGCCCATCGCCAGGTTTTCCTCGATGGTCAATTGGCCGAAAATGCCGCGTCCTTCGGGCACCATGACAAGTCCTTCGCGGACCAATTCGTGGGGCCGCCGTCCCTGGATGGACGCTCCCTGGTAAAGGACTTGTCCACCGGCGACCGGGATGAGGCCGCAGATGGCGCGCAGTGTCGAACTCTTGCCCGCCCCATTGGCGCCGATCAGGCACACCAGTTCGCCTCGGTTCACCACCAGGTCGACACCACGCACCGCGCGAATCCCCCCATAGGCGACCTGCAGGTCGCGCAATTCGAGCAAAGGCGCTTGGCTCATGCCGCCGCCTCCTGCGCCGCGCCGGCGCCCAGGTACGCTTCGATCACCTTGGGATCGCGCTGCACGTCGGCCGGCTTGCCCATGGCCAGAACCTTGCCGTATTCCAGTACGAGTACGCGATCGCACAAGCCCATTACCAATTTCATGTCGTGTTCAATCAAAAGCACGGTAACGCCATCGGAACGAATTTTCTCGATCAGGCGGCGCAGGACCACGGTTTCGGAGGCGTTCATACCGGCCGCCGGTTCATCCAGCGCCAGCAGACGCGGTTCGGTCGCCAGCGCCCGGGCGATCTCCAGCCGCCGCTGATCCCCGTAAGACAGGGACTTGGCGATGTCGTTGGCACGCGCCGCGATGCCGGTGTATTCCAGCAAAGCATGCGCGCGCGCTTCGATAGCGGCCTCTTCCGCGCGGGTTCGGCGGTTGCGCAGCACCGCCCCGATCAGCCCCGCCCGCGTGCGTACATGCCGGCCGATCATGACGTTTTCAAGCGCCGTCAGATTCGCGAACAAACGGATGTTCTGGAAAGTGCGCGCCATGCCCAGCATAGCGATTTCATGCGGCTTCGCACCCACCAGGTTTTCACCGGCGAACACGCATTGCCCCGCTTCCGGTACGTACAGCCCCGTCAGCACGTTGAACAACGTGGTCTTGCCCGCCCCATTTGGGCCGATCAAGCCATAGATTTCGCCGCTCCGGATATCGAAGCTGACGTCCGATAGCGCCTGCAGGCCACCGAATCGTTTGCCCAGCCCGCGGGCTTCAAGCAAGGTTGCGGTCATGCCCGACCTCCTTCGGACGATCGGCTCAGCTCGCGTTTGCGCACCGACGAGGGCCACAAGCCGGCGGGCCGGAACAGCATGACGCACACCATGGCAAAGCCGAACAACAACATGCGAATGCCTTCCGGATCGACCACGACGCTGCCGAAAATGGCCTGCTGAGCAGGAACGATAACGGCGCGCAGGAACTCCGGAAAAACCGCCAGGACGATGGACCCGAGGATCACACCCGGAATATGGCCCATCCCACCCAGCACCACCATGCAGAGGACGGAGATCGATTCGGTAAGGCTGAAGCTTTCCGGACTGACGAAGCCCTGCATGGACGCGAACAACGAACCCGCCACGCCACCGAACGAGGCACCCATCGCGAAGGCCAGCAATTTGATGTTGCGGGTATTGATACCCATGGCCTTCGCCGCGACTTCGTCTTCCCGTATGGCTTCCCATGCCCGTCCGATGCGTGAGTTCTGCAATCGCAGGCACACGAACATGATCAGCAAGGTCAACAAGAGCAGGAGGTAGTAATACTTCTCCGGCCCCGTCACGCGTATCCCGAACAGCGTTTCGGTGCGGTTGAAGGCAAAGTCCGCCACGCGGAAGGGATCCACGCGGTTGACCCCTTGCGGCCCGTTGGTGATATTGATGGGAGCATTCAGGTTGTTCAGGAAGACCCGGATGATCTCGCCGAAGCCCAATGTGACGATGGCCAGGTAATCGCCGCGCAGCTTCAGGGTGGGCGCCCCCAGCAGAATGCCGAACAGGCAGGCCAGCGCGACGCTGATCGGCAGGATGGCCCAGAACGGAAGGTGCAGGTTGAAATGCGGCGACGCCAGCAACGCCCAGGTATAGGCGCCAACGGCGTAAAAAGCGATATACCCCAGATCCAGCAGGCCGGCGAAGCCCACCACGATGTTCAGGCCAAGGGACAGCATCACATACAACAGGGCGAAGTTGAGGATGCGGACCCAGCTTTGACCAGCCATGCCCAGCAGAAAGGGCAGGACGGCCAATGCGGCCGCCACGAGCCCGATACCCAGCCACGCGGCGGGCGAAATGCGGCCGCGCGAAGCAAAACTTGTCATCATGCGCGATCCCCCACACGTTCGCCGAGCAATCCGGAAGGACGGAAGATCAGGACGAGCACCAACACGAGGAATGCGAACACATCCTGATAGTTGCTGCCCATGAAACCGCCGGTCAGATCGCCGATGTATCCTGCCGCCAAGGCTTCGATCACCCCCAGCAATATGCCGCCGAACATGGCGCCGGCAAGGTTGCCGATGCCGCCCAGCACCGCGGCGGTAAAGGCCTTCAGGCCGAGCATGAAGCCCATCGTGTAGTGCGCCACGCCGTAATAGGTAGTCACCATCATGCCGGCCACGGCGGCCAGTGCCGAGCCGATCAGGAAGGCGGCGGAAATCACCGTATTGATATTCACGCCCATCAGCCCCGCGACTTCGCGGTTCTGCGCGGTCGCCCGCATGGCCGTGCCCAGGCGGGTCTTGTGCACCAACAGCAGCAGCGCGACCATGACCAGCGCGGCGATGAGAATGATGGCGATCTGCAGCGAACTGATCTTTGCCCCGCCCAACGAGAACATCTGGAGTTTGACGATCTGCGGGAAGTGTTCGTAGTCACGTCCCCAGATCATCATGGCAAGGTTCTGCAGGATGATGGAAACGCCGATCGCGGTGATCAGCGCCGCCAACCGGGGAGCTCGCCGCAAGGGACGGTAGGCGACGCGTTCCGCCAGCCAGCCCAGCGCCATGCAGACGGGCGCGGCGCAAAGCAGGCCTACTCCGAAGACAAGCCATGGGGAAACCGACGGGTCCGCGCCGACCAGGGTCAACGCGAGCGTGGTCGCCACCATGGCACCCACCATGACCACATCGCCATGCGCGAAGTTGATCAGGCCGACAATGCCATACACCATGGTATAGCCCAGCGCGACCAGGGCATACATGCTGCCCTGCGTCAGGCCGTTGATAAGTTGCTGAATGAAAATATCCATGGAATGCCAGGTGAAACGTGAATCGCGCGGACAGCCGATGCCGCGCAGTGATGCACCCCGGGGGATGGGGTTGCGGCACGGCGTCGCGCCGTGCCGCGGCGCCTTTATTGCGCCTGGCTCACCATGGTCTCGACCATCTCCCACTTGCCGTTCTTGACCTGGTAGATGGTTACGGACACTTCCTTGAGGTCGCCGTTGGCGTCGTAGGCGATGCTTTCGCTGGTCGCGCCCTTGCGATGCAGTTTGCGCAGCATGGGCAGGTACTTGGCCGAGTCGGCGGAGCCGGCCTCTTCCATGGCCGTGATCATGTTCCACGCACCGTCATAAGCGTACGGCGCATAGACACCTGGCTCTTCCTTGAACCGCGCCTTGTAGGCCGCGGCGAACTCCTTGCCCGCGGCCATTTTGTCCAGCGGTACGCCGGCCAGCGAGGCATACGTGCCTTCCGCTGCGTCTCCGGCAAGCTTCAGGAAGGTTTCGCTGCGCGTCATTTCGCCAGATACGAAAGGCATGGTCAGCCCCAGCGCCGCGAGTTGACGCTTCATCGGGCCGGACTGCGCATCCAGGCCGCCGAAGAAAATCGCCTCGGGAGCAGCGCCCTTGATATTGGTCAGGATGGACGTGAAGTCGTTCGCCTTGTCAGTCGTGTACTCGCGCCGGACAACCTGGCCACCCGCCGCTTTCACGGCTTTCTCGACCTGGTCGGCCAGGCCCTGGCCGTAGGACGTGCGGTCATCGATGATGGCGATCTTCTTGCTGTGCAGGGTCTCGACCATGAACCTTCCTACCGCGGCGCCCTGCTGGGTATCGCTGGTCATCATCCGGAAGGTGTTGTCATAACCCTGCCTGGTGTATTCGGGCGCGGTACCCATGGCGATCTGCACCAGGCCGGCATCGTGATAGACGCGCGAGGCGGGAATGGTAGTGCCGGAATTGAAGTGTCCCAGAATGCCGCTGACATCGTCATCGACCAATTGCTGCGCCACCGTTACCGCGGTCCGAGGGTCGGCCTGGTCATCCCGGGAAACCAGCACGAACTTGACCGCTTTGCCATCGAGCTTGATTCCCTTCTTATTGGCTTCGTCGATGGCCAGGATCAGGCCTTTCTGCATGTCCTCGCCATAGTGCGCCTGGGGCCCGGTCAGCGGACCGGCATAGCCTAGTTTGATTTCCGTATCGGCCGCATGCGCGGCGCCAGCCACGCAAAAGCCGGCGGTGACGGCCATGGCGAGCGATCGTATCGTTGTCGTGAAGCGCATCTATTCCTCCTTGTAGGATAGCCAGTAAGATCTGCGGGAGGGTGGTCCCGTCCGTCCTTGCCGCACGGTCCGCGGGTGACGCGGACCGGTGCTATTGTGATTTATGCATGCGCCGGATAGGCGCGCCTCTGGCGCCAACGGCGCCATGGCAACGGAATTTTCGATGCCGCCAAGGGCGACAGGTATTGGCGATTACCCTCCCCACCATAAAGCCGGGCATCCCGGACCCTACGGCAGGCAGAAGGATATGTCATGTCGTCCCCGGCGCGCTTCAGTATCTGGCTGCTGAAGCACACCGGGGTTTTCGCTTTTTCAACGCTCGCACGCCCCTGGCGTGGAAAATGCCTTAGCCTATGGTCATCAGGCTGGCATTGCCGCCAGCCGCCGCGGTGTTGACGCTGATGGAGCGTTCCGCCACCAGGCGGTCGAGCACGTAGGATTGCCCTTGTGCCAATGCGTCGACCGATAGCCCCTGCACCGCTACGATCGGTCCTGGGCGGGCGGCCACGCGTCCGCTCAGCAACCTCAGCGCATCGCTGTCGCCCTCGAACAGGACTGCCTGGAAATCGGCCGATTCCACATCCTCGTCGCGCATGAAGGCCACGCCATCGCGCTGGGCAGACGGCAGGCCCTGGACGAATTGGCGGGAAACGCCGCCATCGGCGAACAGCACCCGATTACCCGTCGCCTGGGCCGCCGCCCATTGCGCACGCGCGCCTTGTTCGGAGGACGCCACACAAAGCACCGTGCCACGGGGCTCCAGCCGGTAGGTATTGGCTTCACCGGTAGGCCCGGGCAATGTCAGGACGATGGGCATCGCGGAAGTCCCGCCACCTACCGGCAACTGCGCCGGACGAAGCGACAACAGCCTGTACAGGTACAGCGGCCCGCCGGCCTTGGGACCGGTGCCCGACAGCCCCTCGCCGCCGAAGGGCTGCACGCCCACCACCGCGCCGACGATATTACGATTGACGTACATATTGCCGGCATGCACCCGGGACGTGACGTGGCCGATGGTTTCGTCGATCCGCGTGTGGACGCCGAAGGTCAAGCCGTATCCCGTGGAATTGATGTCTTCCAGCAGGCTGTCCAGTTGATCCCGCTTGTAGCGTACGACGTGCAGTACCGGCCCGAACACTTCACGCTTGAGTTCGCGCACGCTGCCGATTTCGATCAAGGTGGGCGCGATGAAAGTACCATTGCGGCAGGCCGGCGATAGCGGAATCTGCGTGACCGGCTTGCCGGCAGTACGCAGGCCCTCGATATGGCGTTGTATGCCGTCCCTTGCCTCGTTGTCGATGACAGGGCCGACATCCGTCGACAGATGGTCCGGATTGCCGACCCGCAACTCGGCCATGGCGCCACGCAGCATTTCCAGCACGCGATCGGCACTGTCCTCCTGGACGCACAGCACGCGCAGCGCCGAACAGCGTTGACCGGCGGAATCGAAAGCCGAAGTCAGTACGTCGTAGACGACTTGTTCGGTCAGGGCGGAAGAGTCCACGACCATCGCATTCTGGCCACCCGTTTCGGCGATCAACGGAATGGTGTGGCCGGCATCATCCAGGCGATCGGCCAGGCTACGCGCAATCAGGCGCGCCACATCGGTGGACCCGGTGAACAGCACGCCCCGGATATCGGGACTGGCCACCAGCGCTGCACCGACGGTCTCGCCACGACCGGGCAGCAACTGCACCGCGTCTTCGGGCACGCCCGCCGCACGCAGGATGTCGACGGCCCGCGCCGCGATCAGCGGAGTCTGTTCGGCCGGCTTGGCGATCACCGCATTGCCCGCGGCCAGCGCCGCGGCCACCTGGCCGGTGAAAATGGCCAAGGGGAAATTCCAGGGGCTGATACACAGCACCGGTCCCAGCGGGCGATGAGTCGCATTGTCGAACTCGCGCTCGGCCTGTTCGGCGTAATAGCGCAGAAAATCGACGGCTTCACGCACTTCGGCAATCGCGTTCGGCAGGGATTTCCCCGCCTCCCGCACAATGAGCCCGAGCAGTGTCTGCATCTGCTCTTCCAGCATCTGCGCGGCGCGGCGCAGGCACAGCGCGCGCTCGGCCACCGGCGTGGACTGCCAGATCGACGCGCCCTGCCCCGCACGGCGCAGCGCCTCCTGCGCTTCGGCTTCGGATGCCTCGACGACATGACCGACGATATCGCGGTGATCCGCGGGGTTCCGCACAGGCACGGCGCGCGCGTCGTCCCACGCATTCGGCCCGACCGTGGGATAGGCGCGCCAGGCCGTCGCCGTGCTGGAAAGCAAGGCGGCGGACAGCGATGCCAGGCGGTGTTCGTTGCTGAGGTCGAGCCCTTGCGAATTGGCGCGCGCGCCCGAACGAATGCTGCCGTAAAGCTCGCGCGGCAGCGGGATTTTCTCGTGAGGCGCCCCCAGCGGGACGATCGCCGACGCCGCTTCCACCGGGTCTTCGATCAATTCGTCGATCGATATGCTGTGGTCGCCGATGCGGTTCACGAAGGACGTATTGGCGCCGTTCTCCAGCAGCCGGCGAACCAGATAAGCCAGCAGCGTTTCGTGGGTACCGACGGGCGCATAAATGCGGCAGGGACGATTCAGCTTGCCCTGCGCCACGGGGCCCACCACTTCCTCGTACAGCGATTCACCCATGCCGTGCAGGCACTGGAACTCGTACTGGCCCGGATAGTAGTTCTGCCCCGCCAGTTGGTAGATCGCAGCCAGGGTATAGGCATTATGGGTGGCGAATTGCGGGAAGACCGCTTCGGGCGCGCCCAGCAGCTTACGGGCGCAGGCCAGATATGCCACGTCCGTATAGACCTTGCGCGTATAAACCGGGTAACCCTCCAGGCCGTCCACCTGCGCGCGCTTGATCTCGCTATCCCAATACGCGCCCTTGACCAGCCGTATCATCAGGCGATGGCGGCTGCGGCGGGCCAGATCGATGACGTAGTCGATGACGAAAGGCGCGCGTTTCTGGTAGGCCTGGATCACGAAGCCGATACCGTTCCAGCCTTCCAGTTCCGGATCGAAGCACAGCGCCTCCAGCAGATCCAGTGAAATTTCGAGACGGTCCGCTTCTTCCGCATCGATGTTCAGACCTATGTCGTAGCCGCGCGCCAGGCGGGTCAGCGACTGCACGCGCGGCAGCAGCTCTGCCATGACACGGTCGCGCTGCGCACGCGAATACCGCGGATGCAAGGCCGAGAGCTTGATGGAAATGCCGGGCCCCTGGTAGATGCCCCGTCCCGCGGCGGCCTTGCCGATGGCATGGATGGCCTGCTCGTACGACGCAAAGTAGCGGTCGGCGTCTGCCGATGTGGTCGCCGCCTCGCCCAGCATGTCGTAGGAATAGCTGAAGCCCTTGGCTTCCATTTTGCGGTTATTGGCCAGGGCCTCCGATATGGTCTGGCCGGACACGAACTGCTCGCCCATCATGCGCATGGCGATGTTCACGCCCTTGCGGATCAAAGGCTCGCCGCCCTTGCCGATGAGGCGTGTCAAGGCGCGCGAAAGGGATTGTTCGCTGTTCACCGCCACCAGCTTGCCGGTAAGCATCAAGCCCCACGTCGCGGCATTCACGAACAGCGACGGCGATTCGCCGACATGCGAGCGCCAGTCTCCGCGCGCCACCTTGTCGCGGATCAGGGCATCGCGCGTAGCGCGATCCGGGATGCGCAGCAGGGCTTCCGCCAGGCACATCAGGGCCACGCCTTCCTGGCTGGACAGGGAAAACTCCTGGATCAGCCCTTCCACCCCGCCGCCGGTACGTTTCTCCCGCAGCGCCCGCACCAGGCCGGCCGCCGTGGCGTGGATTTTTTCCGGGTTGGGCATCCGCGCCTGTCCCAGCAAAAGCGGAACGCATTCCGGCTCGGGTCGCCGGTAGGCCGCCGTGATGGCCGCGCGCAAAACGGACTGCGACTGCACGTCCTGACCGAACTCGAAAAAGGGCGGCACCTGTGCCTGCGGTTGCAATTCGGGCTCTTCGGCGGTCCCCTCTCCCCCCGTGAAGTGCGCGATCTCCGCCGGCAGCTGGCCACGCTCGATACGGTCGAGATAGGCCACAATGGCTTGCTTGTGGAGCCAATGCGGCGTGCATTTCAGTTTGGATGCCGCGTCCTTCAGACGGTCGCGCAACGTTTCGTCGACTTTGACGCCAAGAGTGGTAGTGCCCATGCTGGCTTGATACTCGCTATTTCTTGAAAAGGGCTGGACAGACCTCGCCCAAGGCGGAGGTTCACCGCGATAGTAGGCGGGTTACACCTTGCGGAATATTAAGGTTAACCCTAGGTTTCCTCAGCCTTTCTCTCGAAGGGAGGCCGTTGAGCCCAGCCCCCGTTCCCGCGATCATCTAGCCGACATCGCAGCCCTTGAGTTGCACCGCCTCGCTACCTGCCTGGGCGCGGGCGCCTCCCGCCCGGATACCGCTGGCGATGGTTGCCGCCAAATCGGCGGTCGCCCTTTGCTGCGCGGCGACCGCGCGCGCAGGCGTAGCGCCATCCAGGGGGACGTGAATCACGCTGCGGCACAGCAGCATCTGGCCCGGCAGGTTCAAGGGCCGCAGCCGCCAGGTCGCATCCAGTACCGCATCGCCGTGCGCCGTTGCGTCGAAGCGCTGCACATCCAGCTGGACCCGCCACATCGCCGCGTTGGAGGGCGCGTTAATGGATTGCACATCGACCACGCCCAGATCGCGCACCAGGTTATAGGACACGGCGCCCCGGATTTCGTCGGAAAGGGGGGCCGTCCAGCGATCGGAGTAATAAGCCGAGACTACACCGTCGGCTTCGCGCAGCATGATCTGGGGCTGGTCGGCCTGCGGCGGCACGGTGACAGGCAGGACATCCAGCAGGAAAGGCGGCTTGCCGCCATCAGACCGGGCTGGCGCGCGCGACTCCTGGCCGGCATCCGGCGTCAGCAGCGTGTAGTAATGCACCGGGGGAGAAGTGGAACACCCGGCCAGCGCGGCCCCAAGTACCGCCGGCGTGAGCACGCGTCGAATCGTCGAGTTCATCGTGGGCTCCTGGTATTACCGTAGTTGGGCAACGGATCCGGCCCGCGACCGCGTAACAGGGCCTCCGGACTGGTCTGAAGATAGTCAGCCAGCGCCCGCAGCGAGCGTGCCGCCCTCGATAGCTCGTCCATCGCATTCTGCGCGTTGACCGGCAACGGCGAATCCGGAGCCAACAGATTACCCAAATCGGCGAGGGATTTGTTGGCTTGTTTGAGCAATGCCTCCGCCTGAGGAGCGAGCTGCTTATCCAGGCGTGCCGTCAGGCGCGCGGTATTCGCCAGTGTCTTCTGCAAATCCGTGCCTATTTTGTCGAACGGGATCTTGTCCAGCTTGGCCGCGACGTTGGCGATCTGTTGCTGCAATTGGTCCAGGTTCCCCGGCTGCGTCGGGATCCTCGCTGGCGTGGACATCTCGAATGCCACCGGCTTGGCGTTCGGAAACACATCCAGCGCGACATACAGTTGGCCGGTCAATAGATTCGAACTGCGCAACTGTGCCCGCAATCCGTGCTGCACCATGGAGCCCAACAGACGGCCGCCAGGGTGAGTGGTGCCCTCTGCGCCGGTCTTTTTATCCTCTTGCTCGGAATATTCGCGCACCCGCTCGTAGACAGCTCCGAGCCGCTGCGGGTACAGGTTGGCATGGACGAGCGCGAAGAAGCGCTTCGACGCGCGATCGAAATCCATACTGATGGAGTCCACCTGCCCCAGCACCACACCATTGAAATCGATGGGCGCACCCACGCTCAGGCCGCGTATCGATTGGTCGAAACGCATGACGATGGGGAACGGCTCCCCGTCCTGCCTGGCCTGGGCCGCGGCCTCCGTGCCGTATAGCGTGAACACCGTATCCGCCTTGGCCGGTGTTTCCGTCGCGTCATCATCCGGCTGGCCAAAGGCGATGCCGCCCACGGCCACGGACAGCAAAGACTGCGTGCGTACCTTCAGGCCATCGGCGTTAAGGGTGAAATCGACACCGCTGGCATTCCAGAAGTGCGTATCGGTAGTCACGAATTTGTCGTTGGGCGCATCGACGAACAACTGGATATTGACGAAGTGGCCGGTAGGATCCAATTGGTATCCGATTACCTGCCCGACACTGATGCGCCGGTAATAGACCGGCGAGCCCACGTCCAGGGACCCGAGATCCGTGGCCCGCACCGTGAACCGCTTGCCCGGCCGGTCGTGCGTGACTTCGGGCGGTGTCTCCAGTCCGACGAACTCGGTTTTTTCTTCATCCGACGCCGACTTGGCCGCATCCTTGCCATTCCTGGCGTCCACACCGATATAAGCGCCGGAGAGCAACGTACCGAGACCGGACACGCCGCTCAGGCCCAGGCGCGGCCGCACGACCCAGAATTGCGTGCCTTCCCGGGCGATACTGGCAGCCTCCTTGACCAGATCCGCCTTGACGATCACCTGGGACCGGTCTTCGCTGAGATGGATGCTGCGCACGGTGCCGATATTGACGTCCTTGTAACGGACCTGGGTCTTGCCGACTTCCAGGCCCTCCGCCGTCTTGAAGGTGATGGTGACGGTAGGTCCGGATTCCCACCACGTCTTGGCAACCAGGGAGAGCCCGGCGACGGCGGCGACGAATGGTACCAGCCAGATCCAGGAAATACGGCGCTTGCGCCGGGTGACCTCCGGAGTCCGGATCCCTTGGTTGTCTCCGGACGGTGCTGGGTCTGACATACAGCTGCTTCCTTATTCCTCTTGTTTGTGGATCGCATTGCCCAAGGCCTGCATGGCCGCCGGCGGATTGGCCGCCGGGTAAGCAGCCCGGGGCGACAACGGCGTCGCATGATCGGCCTGATCGGCGGCCATATCCCACCCGTACCGCGGATCGAAGCTCATTGCGGCCAGCATGGTCAATATGACGACCGTACCGAAAGCGCCAGCCCCAGCCCCGGCGCTGATAGTCATCAAGCCCTGGAAGTGCGCGAGCGCGGCCAGCAGGATAACGACGAATACGTCCAGCATCGACCATTGGCCGATGAACTCCACCATACCGTACAGACGCGTGCGCTGACGCAGCCCCGTCGCGCTGCCGCGCTGCACCTTCCATGCCAGCACCGCAAGCGCCAGCAACTTGGTCAACGGCACCATCACGCTGGCGACGAAGACAATCAAGGCGATATCCCACGAGCCGGTTTGCCATAATTCGATCACACCGCCCAGTATCGTGTGCCCGCTGTCGCCGAAAATCGACTCGATATTCATGACGGGCAGGACATTTGCCGGAATATAAAGAATCGCCGCCGCGATGAGCAATGCCCAGGTCCTGGCCAGGTGATCCGGTTTGCGCAGATGCAGCGGGCTATCGCACCGCACGCAGCGATGCGGCGAACCCGGATGCCCGCGAGGCAAGGCCTGTACCTGCCCGCACACATGGCACCCGGCCAATGCCTCGCCCGGGCGGGCATGAGGAATATGCAGGCCCACGGCCCCCGTCCGCTCCGCATAACGCCAGAGCGATTGCGAAGAAAGACGGCCCAGGGTGGTCAATAATATGGTCAACAGGGCAAAACCGGCCAGGCCGACACCGGGCGACACCGACGCCATTCCGGCCAGCTTCACGACAGCGACAAGCACACCCAACACGAACACCGGGACCATGCTCCACGGCGCGAGCAGGCGCAACATTCGGGTAGAGGAAGCGAAGGCGGGAGGACGGACGCCCGTCGATAGGGGGTACAGCACCCATACCAGCAGTACCAATTGCAGCAATGGGAGGACCAACCCCGCCAGGCCGGTCATGACCGCAACAACCTCATGGCCCTGCCGCCACGTGACGAGAACCGCCTCCGGCAATGAGGCCGCCTGCACCATACCCTGCACGCGCATGATGGCGACAGGATAGGCATTGGCGATGATGAAAACAATCAGGGCGGCGAGCGCAAGCGCAAGCCACCCCGAGGGATGAAGACCACTGTAGCGCCACAGCACCGAGCCGCAGCGGCTGCAGGAAGCCTGTTCACCTGGCCTCAGCTCCTGGCGGCGGTAGATCGTGCCGCAATGCTCGCAGGAGATGAGAGGCGGTGTCGACGCCATTACTCCGCCAGCGCGACTTCCTGCGCATCCGGCGCGTCCGAAGCCGGCTTATCACCGAAGGTCAGCGAAACCTTGCCCTCCTGATCGAGATCCACCGTGACCGAGCCGCCATCGACCAGTTTGCCGAACAACAGCTCATCGGCAAGGGCGCGGCGTATCGTGTCCTGGATCAGGCGCTGCATCGGACGTGCACCCATGAGCGGATCGAACCCTTCTTTAGCGAGATGATCGCGCAAGGCTTCCGTGAAAACGGCGTCGACGCGGCGCTCATGCAACTGGTCTTCCAGCTGCATCAGGAACTTGTCGACCACGCGCAGGATGATTTCGCGCGAAAGCGGTGCGAAGGGGATGATGGCATCCAGACGGTTGCGGAATTCCGGAGTGAACATCCGGCGGATCTCCGCCATCTCGTCGCCCACCACCCGCGCATTGGCGAAACCGATCGACGGACGGTTCAGCGTTTCCGCGCCGGCGTTCGTGGTCATGATCAGGATGACGTTGCGGAAATCGGCCTTGCGTCCGTTGTTGTCCGTCAACGTGCCGTGGTCCATGACCTGCAGCAGGATGTTGAAAACGTCCGGGTGCGCCTTTTCAATTTCATCGAGCAGCAACACGCAGTGCGGCTGTTTGGTGATCGCTTCGGTCAGGAGACCGCCCTGGTCGAAACCGACATATCCCGGAGGGGCGCCGATCAGGCGCGACACCGCGTGCCGCTCCATGTATTCGGACATATCGAAGCGCAGCAGCTCCACACCCATGGTGAACGCCAGCTGGCGCGCGACTTCGGTCTTACCCACGCCGGTCGGCCCCGAGAACAGGAAAGCACCGATCGGCTTCTCGGGCTTGCCCAAGCCGGAACGCGCCATTTTGATCGAGGCGGAAAGGGCCTCGATGGCGTTGTCCTGCCCGAACACCACCGTTTTCAGATCTCGATCCAGCGTGGCCAGCTTGCTGCGGTCGTCGTTGGACACGGATTGCGGCGGGATGCGGGCGATCTTCGAAACGATATTCTCGATATCGACCTTGCCGATCACCTTCTTCTGGCGCGAACGAGGCAGCAGGCGCTGGGCGGCACCCGCTTCGTCGATCACATCGATGGCCTTGTCCGGCAGATGGCGGTCGTTGATATGGCGCGCCGACAGCTCGGCAGCCGCCAACAGCGCCGCGGCCGAATAGCGGACATTATGGTGTTCCTCGAACCGGGTCTTCAAGCCACGCAGGATCTGCACGGTTTGTTCGACGCTGGGTTCGCTGACATCGATCTTCTGAAAGCGACGCGACAAGGCGTGGTCTTTTTCAAAGACCCCGCGATATTCCGTATAGGTGGTCGCCCCGATACACTTGAGCTGGCCGGACGACAGCGCCGGCTTGAGCAGGTTCGACGCATCCAGCGTTCCGCCCGACGCGGAGCCCGCGCCGATCAGGGTATGGATTTCGTCGATGAACAGAATCGCATCGGGATTGCCGCGCAATTGCTTGAGTACGCCCTTCAGGCGCTGTTCAAAATCGCCGCGGTATTTGGTCCCGGCCAGCAACGCACCCATATCCAACGCATAAACCTGGGCTGCCTGCAGAATTTCCGGCACTTCGCCACGGGTGATGCGCCAGGCAAGGCCTTCCGCGATCGCGGTCTTGCCCACACCCGCTTCGCCCACCAGCAAGGGATTGTTCTTGCGGCGCCGGCAGAGAACCTGGATGACGCGTTCGACTTCGGATTCGCGGCCAATCAGCGGGTCGATGCGGCCCGCAAGGGCGGCGGCGTTCAGGTCCGTCGCATACTGATCCAGCGGCGACTGGCGGGATTCGCCCTGTTCCTCTGGATTGGGCTGCTGTTCCTTCTGCGAGGCGGCCGACTCGACTTGCGGCTGCTTGGTGATCCCGTGCGACAGGAAGTTGACCACGTCCAGGCGCGTCACCCCCTGCTGCTGCAGGTAATACACCGCGTGTGAATCCTTCTCGCCAAAAATCGCCACCAGCACATTCGCGCCGGTCACGGGCTTCTTGCCGCTGCCGCCGGCCGAAACGTGCATGATCGCGCGCTGGATGACGCGCTGGAACCCCAGCGTCGGCTGGGTGTCCACCTCGGCGCCGCTGGGAATGACAGGCGTGTTCTCGTTCACGAACTGACGCAGATTGCGACGCAGATCGTCGAGATTGGCGGCGCACGCGCGCAGCACTTCCACCGCGGAAGCGTTGTCGAGCAGCGATAACAGTAGATGCTCTACTGTAATAAATTCGTGCCGGGCCGAACGGGCCTCGACGAATGCCATATGCAGGCTAACTTCAAGCTCTTGGGAAATCACGCTTCCTCCATAACGCATCGAAGCGGACAAAAACACAATTCATATTCTATGCCTATCAGGGCGTAACGCCAGCGATTTCAAATTCAATCCGGTCGTAACGGCCCCGGCTGTCCATTACCGTAAGCGTATACCGACCGGCGCGCCCCAACGACACCGTAAATGGATGATCCGCCCGCGCCTGTCCCAGCACCCGGCCGTCCAGCATCCACCATACCTCACCTTGCGCCCCCATCGCGTCTACGTCGAACGCGATAAGACGCCGTCCCGGCAAAGGCCTCAGAACCGCGCCCTGCGCCAGGCCCGTCACCCGCAGGGGTGCCTGCCCGGGGTCCGCATAACCCGCGAACGAGGGTGGGACAGTGTTGTTCAAAGCCCACGCCGCACGCGGTTCCTGACACATTTTGGCCTCCAGGCTTTCCCGGCGCACGCCCAACGGCCAGCAGATGACCACGGGTTGCACGCTGGCCGGCCGGATACGCGCGCGCGGCGGCCCGTCGGGCAGTGCGGCGACCACGTCCCGCAATAATGGCGCGGCGACGTTCGCGCCAAAAAACCCCGGATTCGGCGTGCCATCGGGCCGGCCCACCCAAACGCCGATCGTCCAATTGTCCGTCACCCCGACTGCCCAGGCGTCACGAAACCCGAAACTCGTGCCCGTCTTCCAGGCCAATGCCTTGCCGGGCGCACCGGTTTGGTGAAACGGCCGGTCCGGATGGCCTCCGCCTTCGAGGATATCGCGCACTATCCACGCCGCGCCCGCGCTGATCATGCGAGACTCCAGCAAGGGTTGCGCGGGATCGAGCCGCGGCTGGCCGGCCAGGCCGTCGCGCGCCAAGGCACGGTATGCGCCCACCAGTTCTTCCAAGGTGGTGCCAGCCCCGCCCAAAATCAAGCTTAGATTCGGCGAAGCCCCCGCCGGCATGCGCAGACGAACCCCACCGCTAAGCATAACCGAAGCAAAATGCGCCGGTCCGACACGATCCAGCAAGTCCACCGCCGGCACGTTGAGCGAGCGTTGCAATGCTTGCGCAACGCTGACCGGACCCGAGAATGCCGCCTGAAAATTGCCCGGCGCATAACCGCCGAACGACATCGGAACATCCATCAGCAGGCTTTCCGAATGGATCAGGCCATCGTCCAATGCCAAACCATACAGGAACGGCTTCAGTGTAGACCCGGGTGAGCGCACCGCCGCGACCATGTCCACGTGGGCATAACGGGTATTGTCGGTGTAGTCGGCCGATCCGGCATACGCACGAATGGCGAGGCTATCGTTATCCATGACAAGCACCGCCATGGAAACCTTGGGCGGCAACGCATCGACGCGATCCAGCAGCAGTTGTTCCACGCGCGCCTGGAGCTCGGCGTCGATGGTGGACGCGATGCGTTGCGTTCCCGGCTGGCCGGAAGATCCGGCGACCGATACCGTGCACGAGGGGCAGGATACGCTGGCCCCGGCCTTCGCCTCGCGCAACAGGCGCTGCGCCGCGAGCGGCGCCAGCCAATGCGCACGCAATGGCGGTGCCATGACCGGTTCCATCTTGGCGTCGGCCACTTGGCCGGGGGTCCAGCGCCCCAGCGCCGCCATGCGATCCAGCACCTTATCGCGGGCGGAGCGTGCCAGCTCCGGGTTGCGGTCGGGACGCAACAGCGATGGCGACTGCGGCAAGGCCGTCAACAATGCGGACTCGCCGGCACTGAGGTCGCGCGCGGACTTGCCAAGCCAAAGCCGGGAAGCCATCTCGACCCCCTCCACGATGCCGCCCATAGGCGCCCGGCTGAGATACATCGCAAGGATCTCGTCCTTGCTGTAATGCAGTTCCAGCTGGAGAGCCCGCAGCGCCTGGCGGGCTTTGGCACCCAAGGTGCGGGATGGATGGCCGGCGAGCGCGGGGTCGATCAGACGCGCCACCTGCATCGTCAGCGTCGAACCGCCGGACACGATGTGGCCGGACAACAGCCACTGGGCCGCGGCGCGCGCCATCGCGACGGGATTGACGCCGGGATGCCAGCGGAACCAGCGGTCTTCGTAGGTCAATAGCGTCTGCAGGTACAGGGGCGAAACATCTCCCGGCTGAACGGGGTAGCGCCAGATCCCGTCCCGGCTGGGGTAGTTGCGCAACGGCGTGCCGTCGGCTGCGGTGACCACAACGGCGCCGTCCGAATAAGGCGGTGGCAGCGGATACAGGCGATCCAACACGACGGCGCACACGCATGCCAGCAGGGCCAAACCCGCCGCCAACGCGGCAGCGAAGGTACGCGCGCGGCGGTTTTTTCTTCCGCGCGGAACCTTCGCTTTGGTGACCATCGTCATGGCTACGGCGGCGCACCGCGATCGCGGATCTCGATATCGCCCCATGACGCACCGACACCCTGGACCTCAGGACGATACATGTCCTCCCCCACGGTCGACGGTACGGCGTACCGGCCGGGCGTCACCACGCGCAGCAGATAGTAAATGTCGACCGGTCCCTGCCCCAGGGATACCGCGGCGACGTAGCGATCATCGCGGAACTCCGTGTGTTTGATGCGAGGATCGGACAAGGCGTCGGCCACGCGATGCTGGGCGATGGTCCAATCGTTCATATCGGGATTCTGCGACAGGTTCAGGTTCTCGACCTCCAGGCCCGCCGGCACGCGGTCGATAATCAGGCCGTCGGGAATGGCCTGGCTCGCGTCCGCGCGTATCCACGCCACCAGGATATCGCCGGTCTGCAGCGTGCCACCGTCCCAGGCCTTGCCGTCCGGCCAATACCATTGGCGCTGCAAACGGATAACGCCATCGCGCGGTGCAGGGGGATGGTCGGCCGTCCCCTGTATGTCGATTTCCGCGTACACCGGCCGGGCACCGGTGTTGGACAGCTGCATGCCATCGATATCGCCGGGCTGGAGGGTTACGATACGGTCGTCGTCTCCTTGCAGCACCGTGCGTCCGGCGCCCCTGGACAGCGTAGCTTCCCAGGCTCCGGGCGCGCCGCCGCCGGCCGCGCGCGCTGCCATCAGCAGCGCCATTTCTTCCTGCGTCGAGAAATACGACCGTCCTCCCAGGCGCGCGGCGAGTTCCGTCATCAGGACTTCCCGGCGCGGATGCTGCAGATCGTATTGCCCCATCAGCGCATAGGACAAGGCCAGGTCGCGTACCGCGCTGCCGTAGTCACCCATCCACTCATCCACGCCGCCGGACATCGTGCCGAAACCGTATGGACGGCTCATGCCCGCATCCAGCGCCGCACGCGCCCGGTCGGCGTCACCCATCAGTTTGAAGGCGGCGGCAAGCTGGACCAAAGGCAGGGGCGAACGCGCACGCGCCTGATAATTGTCGAATAACTGGCGTACCGTGGCCAGCGGCGCCTTGCCGTCGCGAGCAAGCACCAGCGATGCCGCGGCCAGGCCGGCGAAGCGCCGGTGATCGTCGCGCAGCACGCTTTGCGCGTCCGCCGGGATACGGCCGTTCTGCACCGCCGCGCGCAGTTGCGCGGACCAGACGCCGAAGCCGGAGGGCGCTCGCTGCACCTGTTCCAACAGCCAGCCGCGCGAGCGGTCCAGCACGGTCTCGGGTACGCTGAACCCGCGGTCGCGGACGTCCTGCAAAAAGCCGACGGCATACGCTGTCAGCCAAACGTCGCGCGCACCCGCCGGTCCACCCCATAGCGAATAGGCGCCGCTGGAACCGCGCATGCCGGACAGGCGCTGCAGTGCCCTGTCCACCCTGTCCTGGCGTGCCGCGGGCGAGAAATCCTTCACGCCATACAGGCGCGCGCTATCCGCGTCCATCAACAGCCAAGGCAATGCCGCGCTGATGGTCTGCTCCGTGCACCCATAGGGATATGTCAGCAGGTTGCCGACGATCCGCTGCACATTGAATGGCGGACGATCGGACACGGTCAGGCTGGCGGTGATGGAATCCGGGTAATACCCCGCTACCCATGCGGCATCCAGGCGCGTGCTGTCGCCCGGCATCAACCGCAGGCGGCGCACCTGACGCTCGGGCGCCTGCGCGGGCTCGACCTGGAGCACCGATTCGCGCACGATATGGACGGCGTCCGCGCCACCCTGGCCGGACACGGACAAACGCAATAAGCCGAGGCCATACGATCCCGTGGTCGTGGCGGTGTAGCGCAAGGTCGTTCGCTGCTGGTTTTTCAGCGTGACCGTGCGCTCTCCGTCGGCAATCGACAGGGGATCGCGCGCCTGCAGCGATACGGAAAACGTTTGCGTCGCACCGCTAAGATTCGTGACGTCAAGCGCGATCGCCGCGCGATCCCCCGGCGTGATGAAACGTGGCGTACTGAGTTCGGCAACCACCGGCGCGGCGACCACCATTTCGGCGTCCGCGCTGCCATATCGGTCCGCGGTGAACGCTACCGCCATCAAACGCAAGGTTCCGTTGAAATCCGGCACATCCAACGGGATTTCGGCTTCGCCCTTGGCATCCAGTGCTACAGGGCCGGAAAACAGGTCCACCAGTTTGACTTTCTTGGGAAGTGGGCGCGTATCTCCGCGCATCGCCGCATCGCCGCCCCATTTCAGGCGCCCTTTCGTGCCATCCATCTTCTCGATCAGTTTGCCGTACATGTCGAGCAGGTCGGGAGCATAGCGATGCTTGCCGAAGAAAAAGCCATACGGGTCCGGCGTCGCATAGCGGTCTATGTTCAGGATGCCGACATCGACCGCGGACAACGTTACCGTCGCCTGGGTATCGGCGGCGCCGTCGATCTTTACCTTGACGGTGGTGCGTGCCTCCGGGCGGACTTTCGACGGCGCCTGCAGGTGTACGTCCAGCTTGCGAGCCGAGGTATCCAACGGCAAAGGCGCCAGCCCGACCGCGCGCGCCGGCGTCACGCGATCGCCTTGGCTGCCCGGGCGAAAGACCACCGCGCCGAGGTAAAGATCGTGGCGCTTCCAGGCGGCATCCACCGGTATGTCGACTTCGGTGCCGGTGGCCTTCGCGTCTATCCACTTCGACCACAGCATGCGATCGCCTTCCACGGTAATCAGGGCATGACCATCATGCGGCGGCGTCAGCGTCAGGCGGACGCTATCGCCCGGCTTGGCGGGCAGGCCTTCGACCTTCATGCGCACGCGGTCCGGCCGGTTCCCGGCGGCCTCTTCGCCCTGCGCGCCCCAGCCCGCGTAGAACCGGTAGCGCAGGGTCTGCCCGGTTTCGGAATCGGAGATCTCCAGGCGATACCGGCCATAGCCGACCGGCACATTGAACGTTTCGCGTCCGCTCAGGGGCAAGGAGCGGGCGTCCGCAAACTCCTCGGTTTCGGTATAGCCGCTGTTCCAGCCCCGCTGCTCGTCGTAGCGCCAGTAGTACTGTCGCTCTTCGCGGTACAAACGGACCTGCGCCTGGCCCAGGGGCCTGATCTTGCCCTCGGCATCGACCCGCACTGCCTCAAATCCCGCAGGGGTATTTTCCTGCGTCACATCGCCGTCGAAAAGCGGGCGAACCGCGATCAGCGCGGGGGCGGGCCAGATCGACCGCGTCAAGGACCGGACAACCGGACGCCCTCCGGATTCCAGCAAGCTGGCCTGAACGCGGACTTGCAGCGGCGAGGTGGCCTTCTGTCCCGACAGATCGACATCGATCCGGCCTTTGCCCTCATCATCCAGTTGCGACTCGGGAAGTTCCTCGTAATGGCGCAAGCTATCGTCGGCGACGTCGCCGAAAATGAAACCGGGCCATTGTGACGGCAGCGCCTGCCGATCCCGTTTAACGGTAAAACTGGAAAGCAGCCGGTTGCCCGCGGCAGGCGCGCCATACAGGTAGTCCCCCTGGACCGCCACCTGCAAGGACTTGCCCGCCGGCAACACGCCTTCCGGCGCGCTCAACAGCAGCTTCATGCGTTCGGGAAGGAATTCCTCCACATGGAAGGCCCAGGTCGCATCGGCGTTACGCGCCGAGGGATCGACCCGCAGCTCCAGCATCCACGTGCCGGTCTGCGCATCGGGGGGCAATTCAATGGCGTGCCTGACGTAGCCTCGCACCGAAGAATCGGGCCGCCATAACGCACTCTGAACGACGCGCCCGTCGGGCCGTTTCAATGTCGCGGTCAACGGCGAAGCGGCCAGCGGACGGCCATCCGCATCGCGCGGCAGCACCGACACCTGCAGCGTTTCCCCGGGCCGATACAGGTCCCGCCCAGCGTACACGAATATGCTGTTGTTGACGGCCGGCAGGCCGCCCACATCGAACTCCGATAGATCCAGCGCCGGCTCGGCCAGCGACAAAACCGTCATCTCCTTGCCGCGCATGGCGCGCAGCACGCTGGCCCGTTGATAGTCCCCGTCGAAACGTACATGCCCCTGCGCGTCGGCCGTCGCCTTCGCCAGAACCCTGCCGCCGCCGTCCAGCAACTCCACGGTATCACCGGCTATGGGCTCCCCCGATCGCAGCGACACCGAAAACGCTTCGATGCGCCCTTCATAGCGCCTGGCGTGCAAGCCGATATCGCTGACGTAAAAGTAGGTGGTCTGGTACTCCGTTCGAAAACGACCCGGCTCGCTCATCACGGCGACGTAAATACCCGCCTCCTGCAGCTCCTTGATGTTCTCGACGGGAAGGAAAGTGACATGGCGGCGGTTCGGCTTATCGTCGGTCAGGAAGCGGCCCTGGTACACGCTTTCGGCGATGGATTTCAAACGATCCAGATCCCAGGCACCGACCGCGCCCTTCAACGATACCGAGTCGACGTAGCCGCCACTTTCCGCGTCGTCGTCCGCATCGCCACCGGACCTTGCGCGATTGCCGGCCAGAAGATCGAAAAACGCCGACACGTGTTCCGGAGCGACTCGAAGGAATTGCACGTCGACCTCCGGCGTATTGACCGTGGCCACCGGCAAGCCACCGTTCTGCCCTGCCGGCAGCACAACCCCGCGGCTGGCGAAGTAGAACGCAGGCGGCATCGCATCCGTAATCAGCTGGCAATGCGCGGCGTCGCGCAGCGAGGACCCATCGCCGGCGGGCAGTCCGGCACCCAGCCTGACGGTATAGCGGCGCTGAGGCAGGATGTAGGGAAAGTAAATGACCCGGGGGTTGTCGCCGACCACCCAATTGCCCTGTACCGGCTTGCCGGATGCAGTGACATCGCCCGGTTCGACGGCATGGGTGGCCGCGGACGCGGCCTGGACCGCGGTTTCATCGTTTGCTTGGCCCGCCGTCGTGGCCGCCCCGCCGTCGATGACCTGCAGGTGGCGTCCCAGGTCGCCCTTGCGATCGACCGGCTGGGTAAGCGTGACGGCCAGGGCAAGACTGCCTTGGTATTGCCGGGCGCCGCAGCTCAATCCCGCGAAGGGATCGGCGGCGACGACCGCCGCACTGGTCGGCGCGGTCGCTGTGCCAGACGAAGCAACTACGTTAACCGGGGTATGCGGCGGTACGGAAAATCGATGCGCCAACCATATGGCGATCAGAACGACCACGACGGCCACGATGGCCACGCCCGCCAAACGGCCGGCGCGCTTGTGCTGCTCCACGATACCCCCTCTCCCATATGCCGACTGACGCAGCCCCCGGCCCGCTTCCCCACGAGCGCGTACAGGCCTGCCAACTTTATTGCTTATTGCTTTACATATTGCCCCGTCGGCCCGGTCCGGCCAGGCAGGTCGTCAAAGAGGTTCCATGACGCACTGCAAGGGATGTTGCTTGGCACGCGCGTGCTGCGCCACCTGTGCGACACGGGTCGCCGCGATATCCCGCGGGTAGACCCCGCATACGCCGCGGCCCTCGTGGTGTACCTGCAGCATGATCCTGGTGGCCTCTTCTTCGCTTTTGCCGAAAAACTTCTGCAGCACCGCGACGACGAATTCCATCGGGGTGTAATCATCATTCAGCAATACGACCTGGTACATGGGAGGCGGCGCGGTTCGCGCGCTCTCCTTCTCCACGACAAGATCATGCTGAGTATCCGTGCTTGTGCTCATAGCGGCGGCTATTTTATTTAACAGTAGAAAACCGGGTATGGAAATCGGCGTATTTTTACATGTCGAAATGCGTAGTTTCCATACTTGACGCGCGAAAGAAAAACGGCGCATTATCGAAGAATTCTAAGTGCTTTCAACTGCTTGTTAGCCTTGGAAAAAAGGGGGGGAGACGGCCCGGCCGGGGAGCCCTTCTGTCAACATATGATTCAAGAGGCAGTCCGCATGTCTGATACGACCGCAACCGCTGTCCAAGGGGACAACCCAAAATCTACGGGAACCGTGAAGTGGTTCAACGACGCCAAGGGATTCGGTTTCATCACTCCCGACGACGGCGGTGAAGACTTGTTCGCACACTTCTCGTCTATCCAGATGAACGGGTTCAAGACCCTTAAAGAGGGCCAAAAGGTGGCATTCGAGATCATCCAAGGACCCAAGGGCAAGCAGGCTTTGAACATTACCGCGGCCTGAGCGATCAGTCGTGGCGTTGTAGGCGTCTTCGAGTACCATACGAAGGCGGGGCGGCTGACGCCCCGCCTTTTTTGCGTACTGCTTTCGTACTCATCATGCATAACGGTGCTGTCTTGCTGCAAGCTCAAATCAAGTCCAGGAGAAGCCGCGCGACCCTGCGCACCCTTCTCGCCGCTGCTACCCTCGCCGTCGCGGTCCTGCCGGCAATGGCCCGCTCCCAGGGTTTCACCGAAGCGCAGCCCCCGCTGCCGAAAACCCAGCTGTCGGCCGGCATCCACATCATCCAGGCCGAAGTTGCCAATACCGACGAGAGCCGCGAACGGGGCTTGATGTTCCGCAAGCGGCTGGAAGGCAACGACGGCATGCTGTTCGTGTTCGAGCGGCCCGATAAACAGTGTTTCTGGATGCATAACACCCCCCTTCCGCTGTCGATAGCCTTCATCGCCGACGACGGCACCATCGTCAATATCGACGACATGGCTCCCGAAACGGACGATACGCACTGCTCGCGCAAACCCGTCCGGTACGCGCTGGAAATGGCCCAGGGCTGGTTTGCGGACCACGGAATCTCCACGGGCAAGAAAATCGACGGCCTGCCTTAATTGTATGGAGAAGAATACATAATAAAAAAGCGAGCGGCGATGCTCGCTTTATTGATAATGATAATCACGGTTAATCTGAAGGGATAATACCGCAAGGTAAACAGGGCGGGCGGCGGACATAACCGTCGCCCGTCTTTCAGACCCGTTCCAGAATCACGGCGATACCCTGGCCGACTCCGATGCACATGGTGCACAGGGCGTATCGACCACCGGTGCGCTCCAACTGGTTGACGGCCGTGGTGGCCAGACGGGCGCCGCTGGCGCCCAGCGGGTGCCCCAGGGCAATGGCACCGCCGTTCGGATTGACCCGCGGATCGCCTTCGCCGATACCCAATTCGCGCAGCACGGCGATGCCCTGCGCGGCAAAGGCTTCGTTCAGTTCGATGACGTCCAGCTGGTCCAGCTTCAAACCGGTCAGCTCCAGTACCTTGCGCGTGGCCGGCACCGGACCGATTCCCATGATGCGAGGCGGCACGCCGGCCGTGGCCATACCGACGACCCGCGCGCGCGGTGTCAGGCCGTGCCGGCGCAATGCGCCTTCGCCGGCAAGCAGCAGGGCCGCTGATCCGTCATTGACGCCCGAGGCGTTGCCGGCCGTCACGGTCCCGCCCTCGCGGACTACCCCTTTCAGCCGGCCAAGCGCTTCCATGCTGGTTTCGCGGGGATGTTCGTCCTTGTTTACCAGAACGGGGTCGCCCTTCTTCTGCGGCACGGATACGGGGGTCAATTCGGTATCGAAGTAGCCGGCTTGCTGCGCCTTCACAGCCTTTTCCTGGCTGGCCAGAGCAAAGCGGTCCTGATCCTCGCGGTTGACCTTGAAGTCGGTTGCCACGTTCTCAGCGGTCTCCGGCATGGAGTCCACGCCGTACTGGGCCTTCATCAGCTTATTGACGAAGCGCCAGCCTATGGTGGTGTCGTAGATAGCGGCGTTGCGCGAGAACGCCGTCTCGGCCTTGCCCATGACGAAAGGGGCGCGGCTCATGCTTTCGACACCACCCGCCAGCATCAGGCCGGCCTCGCCCGCGCGTATCGCCCGCGCGGCGCTGCCCAGGGCATCGAGCCCCGACCCGCACAAGCGATTAACTGTGGCGCCGGGGACCTCGACCGGCAACCCGGCCAGCAGAAGCCCCATCCGGGCCACGTTGCGGTTATCCTCGCCCGCCTGGTTGGCGCAGCCGAAAATGACATCGTCAAGTTCGTGCCACTGCACGCCCGCATTGCGCGCCATCAAGGCCTTGATCGGTACGGCGGCCAGGTCGTCCGCGCGGACGGATGACAATGCACCGCCATAGCGGCCGAAAGGAGTACGAATGGCGTCACAGATGTAGGCGTGCTCGGTCATGGCTGGCTCTCGAAAAGTGCGAAGCGGAATGGTATCCCAGTCCATTTTGGACCCTGGCCGCATTGCCGCGGCTCGTCCATGGCATGGACGGCGTCTAGGGCGTGGACGCGCCTTTCGCCGCCGACGAAGCCTTGGCGGCCCGGCCGGCCTCTACGATGGCCTGACGGCGGAATCGCCCCCCAGCCAGATGGTAGAACGCCTGGGGGCAGAACTGGCGCGACACCAGAGATGCCGAGAGCGAGGCCAGGAGCAGCCAGAAGAGCATGGGTTGGCTGCCGGTCATCTCCATGACAACCACGCTGGCGGTCAGCGGCGCCTGCGTGGCCGCCGCCAGAAAAGCCGCCATCGACATGAGTACCAGCACCCGCTGGTCCACCACACCATCCATCAGGCGCCAAACGGATTCCCCTATGCCGGCGCCGGCGGTCAGTGCCGGCGTGAATATGCCGCCCGGAATACCCGCCCAGTACGATGCCAGGGTGGCGGCCACCTTGGCCAGCCCGAAGCCGTGCTGCTCCAACGGTTCTCCCGCCAGCAATTGCGCCGCCGCGCCATAACCCGTGCCGTAGGTCGTCCCGCCCATGAAGAGGCCCAACGCCGCCAGGGCGATACCCAACACGAAAGCCGTTGCGATCGGATGCGACCTCACGACGGAACGCCAGCGGGCAGGAACCAACACGGTTGGGCCCTTGCCGAGCAAGCGTCCGAATATGCCGCCCACCGCCCCGTTCACCACACCGCATAGCAAGACCCAACCGACCATGTGCGTCAGCGTGCCACCGCCGAAAACGCCGAAATACGGGTTGTTGCCGGCCAGAGCGACCACCATGAAGCCCGATGCCAGAACGCCAATCAGGACCAGGCGCTCCCAGCGCAGCACCGTGCTGCGCCCCAATTCCTCGATGGCGAAGATGACGCCGGCCAATGGGGCGTTGAAGGCAGCGGCCAGCCCTCCCGCGGCGCCAGCCGCGATCAGCTCGTTGTTGTGGAAGGACCGCAATGGCAGCCGGCGGTTCTTCCAGAAGCGCCCCCATGCCAGCATCAGCGCCGCTCCAACCTGCACCGACGGCCCTTCGCGGCCGATGGACGCCCCTGCCAGCAATCCGAGAAACGTCAACGGGATTTTCCAGACGGTCTGACGCACCGAGACGAGACTGTACTGCCCGGGACCTGGCGGTAAGGAAAGCGCGCCAATCACTTGCGGGATCCCGCTGCCCGAAGCATTCGGCGCCAGGCGCAAGGTCAGCCAGCGGATGACCGCCAGTCCGAAAGGCAGCAGGATGAAGGATAGCCAGGCCGACCGGGCGATCCAGGCGGCATTCCATTTCAGGGCCAGGTCGGCCAGTTGCGCGAAGCCCAGGGAAACCAGCGAAACCAGGGCTGCGCCGCCCAGCAACAAGGTCAGTTCCACCGATTTGCGAGATAGCCGGGAAGCCTGGTGCAGCTTGCGCCGAATGATGCGACGAAGATGCGTGGACCAGCCTCGCAGAGGCGAAGGCGAAGATTCGGACATGGAAACGGGACGATGGGGCGGGACAAGGGCGTAACCATACCATCATCCGCCGGGCGATTCCGAGACGCGGCGACAGCGGTTCCGACAGGAGTTTAAACAAAAACAAAGGGCCGCCGCGCAATGGCGGCGGCCCTTCGCGGGCTAGCGGGAGATCAGCCGAAATTCTTGGCCGCGAAATCCCAGTTCACCAGACTCCAGAAATTTTCCAGGTACTTGGGACGGGCATTGCGGTAGTCGATGTAATAGGCGTGTTCCCACACGTCACAGGTCAGCAAGGGCTTGTCCGCGGTCGTGAGCGGGGTGGCGGCATTGCTGGTGTTGACGATGTCGACCGAGCCGTCGCCCTTCTTCACCAGCCAGGTCCAGCCGGAACCGAAGTTGCCGGCGGCGGATTTGTTGAAGGCTTCCTTGAAAGCGTCGAAGCTGCCCCACTTGGCATTGATGGCATCGGCCAGCTTGCCGCTGGGGGCGCCGCCGCCTTGCGGCTTGAGGCTGTTCCAGTAGAAGGTATGGTTCCACACCTGCGCGGCGTTATTGAAAATGCCGCCGGAGGACTTCTTGACGATGTCTTCCAGCGAGGCGTTCTCGAACTCCGTGCCCGGGATGAGGTTGTTCAGGTTTGTAACGTAGGTTTGATGGTGCTTGCCATAGTGGAACTCCAGCGTTTCCTTGGAGATGTGCGGTTGCAGGGCATCCATCGGGTACGGCAGGGGGGGTAGCGTATGTGCCATATCGGGTTCCTTCTTTGTTGAGAGCACGATCGAGCCGACCATTGTATCGGCACTTTTTCCGCGGACGCATTAACCCCTGCCGTCAGACGGGATTAAGACGCCGCATCGCGACCGGCGGGTCGCGCAGCGAGCACGGAAACGTCCGCGCCGCCCTGGCTGAACAGCACGTCCAGTACCTGGCCGGCGGCCAAGGACCCGGCATCGCGGACCACTTGGCCGCGATCGTCCCTGACAAGCGCATAGCCACGCGCGAGCACGTGCTGCGGATCGAAGGCACGCAACTGCGATGCCAGGGCGTCCAGGCGCGCGCGGCGATGCTCCAGCAGGCGGATCTGCGCCCGCCGCAAGCGCCGGATGCGATCCTCCACCCGGTCCGTCGCGCGACTCAGGTCGGGACCGCGGTGCAGCACTTTGGCCAGGAGCAGATCGATGCGCGCCCGCCGGCGCGCCTGCGGCCCGGTCCAGGCATTGACCAGCCGGTGCCGCAAGGTCACCAGGCGCTCGCGCTGGTGGGCCAGCCGCTGGCCGGGCGAAGCCAGTTGTCCGGCGGCGCGGTCCAGTCGCTGCGCCAGGCGTTCCAGGCGCCGCTCCTGCGCACGCACCAGGAATCCGGCCAATTGCATGACACGGTTGTAGAGTTCCAGGCGCGGCACGCACGCCAGTTCGGCGGCAGCCGTCGGCGTGGGCGCGCGCAGGTCCGAAACGAAGTCCACGATGGTGAAATCCGTTTCGTGGCCCACGCCGCTGATGACCGGAATCGCGCTTGCCGCCACGGCACGGGCCAGCCCCTCGTCGTTGAAGCTCCAAAGGTCCTCGATACTGCCCCCGCCACGTACCAGCAGCAAGGTATCGACCTCGGCACGCCGGTTCGCCGCCGCGATCGCCGCGATCAGCCGGGGGGCGGCGTCGGCGCCCTGCACCGGCGCCGGGTACAGGATGACCGGCACATGGGGCGCACGCCGTGCCAGGGCCGACAGGACATCGCGCAGCGCCGCCGCGCGCAGGGAAGTCACCACCCCGATGGCCCGGGGCTGCGCCACGGGGGCGCGCTTGCGGTCCGCCAGAAAGAGCCCTTCGGATTCCAGTTTCTGCTTCAGGCGGAGAAACGCTTCGAAGAGATCGCCCAGGCCGGCGCGCCGCATGGCCTCCACCTGCAACTGGTAGTCGCCGCGCGGTTCGTACAGGCCGACACGCGCCCGCACCTCGACTCTGTCGCCAGCCCGGGGCCCGAAACCGACCGCCATGGCGCGCCCGCGGAACATTACGGCGCGGACAGCCGCCCGGCTGTCCTTGAGCGTGAAGTACCAATGCCCCGACGCCGCCTGGGTGAAATTGGAGATTTCGCCACGAACCCAAAGCATCGGGATATTGCGTTCCAGGACCTGGCCAACGGCCTGATTCAACTGTCCGACTGTGACGATATCGCCCGAAAACATGGCGTCTTTAACTTGAAATTCAACTGTCATAAGGCTTTCCGGGCGAAATCTGTCCACAGGGCGCGAAAATCCATGGGGAGGCCCCCTCCAAGGGCGTTTTCTTACGCCGCGTCGGTTTTCGCTTTAAAACACGCTCACAAGTCATTGATATATAACACTAAACAGCTTTGCCACCCGGTTGCCCTCAACAAGGGCATGCCGAAGATTCCCCGCCGAAATGGGCCATCCGCATGGGTTTTGCACAGAATTATCCACAAAAATTGTGGATAGCTTGCGGCGGGCGGGGCTATTGCCAGGGCCCGTGCCGGACCGTTACAGTGCGCTGATTCCGTCCCCTACCCTGGCCGTCTCCTGCAACCTTTGGAGTTTCTTCTTGCTGTCCGTCCTTCGTGATGCGGGTTGGCCCATCTGGCCCCTGCTTGCCACTTCCGTCCTTTGCCTGGCGCTGATCATCGAGCGGCTGTTTTCCTTGCGCCGCAACCAGGTGGCGCCGGCCGGCCTCGTGACCCAGGTGCTGGACATGGTGCGCAACCGCCAGGACTCTCCGGAAGCCATCGCCCGGCTGGAACGTAATTCCCCGCTGGGACGTGTCCTGGCGGAGGTCCTGCGCCAACGGCACCTGCCGCGGGAGGAAATGCGCGGCGCCGTCGAAGACACCGGTCGCGCCGTCGCGCATGAGCTGAACCGCTACATCGGCGCCATCGGCACGATCGCGGTCGTGGCCCCCCTTCTGGGCCTGTTCGGCACCGTGGTCGGCATGATAGACATATTCGGCTCGTACTCCCCCACGGGCGGCGATCCGGCGCAGTTGGCTCATGGCATTTCCGTAGCGCTGTACAACACCGGCTTCGGCATTCTGATCGCCATCCCGGCCATGATTTTCCACCGCTACTTGCGCGGCAGGGTGGACGACTACATGCACCAGCTGGAGAACGCCGCCTCCCGCGCGGCGCGTATCCTGGGCGCGCCCGCGCGCCGCCGCGGCGACGAGGACGACACGATCTTCGGCGCGCGCGCGGCCACGGTGCAGGACCCGTTGGCATGAATTTCGGCAATCATCGCAGGCAGGACGAACTGGAGATCAACCTCATCCCGTTGATCGATGTGCTGCTGGTCATCCTGATCTTCCTGGCGGCCACCACCTCCTTCGCACGCTTCAGCCAGCTGAAGGTCACTTTGCCCCAGGCGACCGCCGAACAGCGGCTGGCAGCAGCCATCGAGGTCGCGATCAGCCAGGATGGCCATTACGCGCTGAACGGCACGCTGCTGGAAGCCACCTCCACGGACGAAATCGTGGACGCGCTGCGCCGGGCCGCAGCGGGCCAGGCCGATCCGGTGCTGGTCATCAATGCCGATGCCCTGGCAACCCACCAGACCGTGGTGAATGTCATGGAAGCGGCACGCCTCGCCGGCATCGCCAGGATAAACTTCGCCACACAGCTCGCCCGGTGAGTCGCGTCATGCGCAACGTACTGCAGGCCCAGTGGCAACGCGGCGGCTGGCTGTCCACCCTCCTCGCACCGCTTTCCGCCCTCACGCTGCTGGCGGTCGCGGCCAAACGCGCGCTCTACCGGCGAGGCTGGCTGCAATCCTACCGGCCGCCCGTCCCCGTCATCGTCGTCGGCAACATCTATGTCGGCGGCACCGGCAAGACGCCGGTCGTCATCGAGCTGGTACGGGCCCTGCGGGAACGAGGCTGGACGCCCGGGGTGGTCAGTCGGGGATACGGAGTAAAAATCGGCAAGCATGCGCGAACCGGACAGGGAGAACTCGCCGCCGAGCGATTCGGCGACGAACCCGCGCTGATTGCTCACGCGACCGACGCGCCCGTCAGTGTCCACCCGGACCGTCCGCGTGCCGTGCGCACCCTGCTGAGCGCCTTTCCACGCGTCGACGTGGTGGTATCCGACGATGGGCTGCAGCATCTGGCCCTGGCGCGGGATATCGAAATCGTCGTCCAGGATGGGCGCGGCATCGGCAATGGGCGACTGCTTCCGGCGGGCCCGCTCCGGGAGTCGCCGACGCGCCTCGGGCAGGTACACGCCATCGTCACCAATGTCGATGGCCCCGTGCCCGCCGCGGCCGCCCCGTCTGGCGAGCCTTATCGTGTCAGCATGTGGATGGAGCCGGGCGCGGCCTGGAATCTGCGTGACGGCACCTTGCGCACGCTCTGGGAATTGCAGGCAACCTACCAGTCCGGCGGCATCGCCGCCGCCGCCGGCATCGGCAACCCGGATAGATTCTTCGCCACGCTGCGCACGGCCGGCGTGACGCTGAACACCACCGTCCCCTTGCCCGATCACTACAGCTACGCGAAGTCTCCGTTCGCATCGGTCAAGACCGCTCTCATCCTGGTCACCGTCAAGGACGCCGTCAAGTGCAGCGGCCTGGGCGACAACCGCTTATGGGCGGTCCCCGTCACGCCCCGTTTCTCCGACCCCGGCTTCTTCGACCGCGTGGCCGCCCGCCTGCCGGCGCGACAGTGAGGACGCCGGCGGTGCGAAAAGTCCACTAAAATCCGTCCATGGAATCCCGCCTGCTCGACATTCTCGTCTGCCCGATTTGCAAGGGCCCCCTCCGGTACGACCGCCAGAACGCCGAACTCGTCTGTGCGGCCGACCGTCTGGCCTTCCCTGTGCGCGACGGCATTCCCGTCATGCTGGAAAGCGAGGCGCGATCCCTGGACACCGACCGCGGTGTCGACGCGACGTAACAACGATCGTGGATTTCATCGCCCTCATTCCCGCGCGCGCGGCTTCCACGCGGCTGCCCGACAAACCGCTTGCCGATATCGCGGGCAAGCCCATGGTCGTGCGCACCGCCGAACGCGCGGCACTTTCCGGCGCCAGCCGCGTGTTGGTCGCCACCGACGACCCGCGCATCGTCCAGGCGGTCCGGCAGCACGGTCATGAGGCAGTGGTCACCCGCGCCGACCATGCCACCGGCACCGACCGCCTCGCCGAAGCCGTGGACCTGCTCGCCTTGCCGGACGACACGATCGTGGTGAACGTGCAAGGCGACGAACCGCTCATCGAGCCCGAATTGATCGACGCGGTCGCGCGCCTGCTCGCGCAACGGCCGGACGCGGCGATCGCAACCTGCGCGTCACCCGTGGCCGACGCCGGGGCCTTGTTCAATCCCGGTGTCGTCAAGGCCGTGTGCGCGGCCGACGGCCGCGCCCTGTATTTCTCCCGTGCGCCGATCCCCTGGGCGCGCGATGCCTTGGCCGACGGCCAACGGCGGATGGCGGACGGACTACCGGCATGGCACCATGTGGGCCTTTATGCGTATCGGGCCGAATTCCTCCGCCGCTTTCCGCGTCTCCCCCAGGGCGTGCTTGAACGCTTCGAATCGCTGGAGCAGCTGCGCGCCCTGGAACACGGCTACACCATTCTGGTCCACCAGGTGTCGAAGGCGCCCGCTGCCGGCGTCGATACGCCGGCCGATCTGGAACGGGTACGTGCCGTATACGCAAATCGGTTATAAGAGGTCGACACCTTACCGCTCCCGCGGGCATGCCTCGCGGTCGATGCGGCATAATCGGGCCCAGCACAAGAATTACATTCCTCAGGAGTTTTTATGCGTCTCATCCTGCTCGGCCCTCCCGGCGCCGGTAAAGGTACCCAAGCGGGCTTCATCACCCAGCAATTCGGCATCCCCCAGATTTCCACGGGCGATATGCTGAGGGCCGCCGTCAAGGCCGGCACGCCGCTGGGGCTGGAGGCAAAAAAAATCATGGATACGGGCGGTCTGGTCTCCGATGAAATCATCATCGGCCTGGTGCGCGACCGCCTGCAACAGCCCGATTGCGCCAAGGGGTATCTGTTCGACGGCTTCCCGCGCACCATTCCGCAGGCGGATGCCCTCAAGGATGCCGGTGTCAAGCTGGACTACGTCGTCGAAATCGAAGTACCCGAGGAAGATATCATCGAGCGGATGAGCGGCCGCCGCGTGCATCCGGCCAGCGGCAGGAGCTATCACGTACGGTTCAACCCGCCCAAGGCCGAGGGCAAGGACGACCTGACCGGCGAACCGCTGGTACAACGCGACGACGATCGCGAGGAAACGGTACGCCACCGCCTGGCCGTCTATCGCGATCAGACGCGTCCGCTGGTGGACTACTACGCCAACTGGGCCCAGTCCGACCCGCAAGCGCCGCGCTATCGAAAGATCTCGGGCGTCGGGGCCGTCGACGAAATCCGCGCGCGGCTGATGGCCGCCCTTCAAAGCTGACCAGGCCTGACGGCCGTATCGAACCATGGAAATCGCCAACAAAGTATTCATCGTCACAGGCGGCGCCTCCGGTCTCGGGGCCGGCACGGCGCGCATGCTGGTCGCCAGCGGCGCCCGCGTTGTCATTGCCGACGTACAGGACCAGGCCGGCGGCGAATTGGCGGCCGAACTCGGACAGCGCTATGTCCATTGCGACGTCACGCAGGAAGCCGATGCCCAGGCTGCGGTGCATGCCGCCACGGAACTCGGCGCCCTGTTCGGGCTGGTGAATTGCGCGGGCATCGCGCCCGCCGCCCGGATCGTCGGCAAGAATGGCCCGCACGCGCTGGACCTGTTCCACAAAGTCATCGCCATCAACCTGATCGGCAGCTTCAATATGATGCGCCTGTGCGCCCAGGCCATGAGCGGGAACGCGCCCGAGCCCACCGGCGAGCGCGGCATCCTGATCAACACCGCTTCGGTTGCCGCGTTCGATGGCCAGATCGGCCAGGCCGCGTATGCGGCCTCCAAGGCCGGCGTCGCCGGCATGACCTTGCCGATCGCCCGCGATCTTGCCAAGGTCGGCATACGCTGCATGACCATCGCGCCCGGCATTTTCGGCACGCCCATGATTTTCGGCATGCCTCAGGAAGTCCAGGATTCGCTTGCCGCCAGCATCCCGTTTCCGGCGCGCCTGGGCCGGCCCGAAGACTATGCCAAGCTGGTACAGAGCATCATCACCAACGACATGTTGAACGGCGAAACCATCCGGCTGGATGGCGCCATCCGCATGCCGCCCAAGTGAATCCCGGCGCCAGCAGCCGCGTTCGTCCATCTTCGCCATGAGTTTGCTGCGATCGGCCGCCACGGTCAGCGGTTTCACTTTGCTGTCCCGCATCGCCGGCCTGATCCGCGACATACTGGTGGCCCGCGCGTTTGGCGCCGGGCCCCTGACCGACGCATTTTGGGTTGCGTTCCGCATTCCGAACCTGCTGCGGCGGTTATTCGCCGAAGGTGCGTTCGCCCAAGCCTTCGTCCCCATCCTGGGAACGGTGCGGACCAAGCAGGGCGAAGAGCGGGTACGCACCCTGCTGGACCGGGTCGCACTGCTGCTGACCCTCGCGCTGATGCTCGTCACCCTGGTCGGCATCGCGCTCGCACCCTGGGTCGTCATGGCGATGGCCAGCGGGCTGCGCGACGAAGCGGGTGCGCAGGCTTTCGATTCGGCGGTGTGGATGACACGGATGATGTTCCCGTACATCCTTTGCATGTCGCTGGTTGCGTTCGCCTCCGGCGTGCTGAATACCTGGCGCCGGTTCGCGGTCCCCGCGTTCACGCCGGTGCTGCTGAACCTATCCATGATCGCGGCCTGCCTATGGCTGGCGCCGCGCTACCACCCGCCCATCTACGCACTGGCCATAGGCGTCATGGTGGGCGGATTCCTGCAATTGCTTATACAGTGGGCCGCCCTGGCACGCCTCGGCCTGGTACCCCGCTATAGCCTGCATGCGCGTGCCGCGTGGTCCGACCCCCTGGTACGCCGCATCCTCAGGCAAATGCTGCCGGCCATCGTCGGTGTCTCGGTGGGGCAGATCTCGCTGTTGATCAACACCAACATCGCCACATGGCTGCCCCCCGGCAGCGTGACCTGGCTGTCGTATGCCGACCGGTTGATGGAATTCCCAACGGCGCTGCTCGGCGTGGCGCTGGGTACCGTGCTGCTTCCCAGCCTTTCCGCGGCCAGCGCCCGCGCCGACACCGAGGGCTACAGCGCGCTGCTGGACTGGGGCCTGCGCCTGACGCTGTTGCTGGGTCTGCCCAGTGCACTGGGTCTGGCATTGCTGTCGGACGGTCTGGTGGCCACCCTGTTCCACTACGGCGCGTTCGCCGCGCGCGATGTCATGCAAACGCGCATGGCCGTCATGGCCTATTCCGTCGGGTTGATCGGCCTGCTGTCGGTAAAGATCCTCGCCCCCGGCTTCTATGCGCGGCAGGACATCCGCACGCCTGTAAAGATCGCCATCGTCGCCCTGGTCGCCACGCAGGCGCTGAACATCGTGCTGGTCCCGCGGCTGGCCCACGCCGGACTCGCCCTGGCCATCGCGATCGGGGCGTGCCTGAATGCGCTGCTATTGCTGACGGTACTCCATAAGCGCGGCGTCTACCGTCCCAGCCCCGGCTGGCCGGTCTTCCTGCTGCGCCTGGTCCCCGCCTTGGCCGCTTTGGCCGCTGTGCTGCTATACGCCGATCGCCACCTGGACTGGATCGCCTTGCAAGCCCACAGCTCGGCACGGGTCGGCCTGCTGGGGGCCGTCCTGGGCGCCAGCGTCGCGGTTTACTTTGGTTTGCTGCTTATCTGCGGATTTCGGCCGCGCGACTTCCTGCGGCACTCACCTGCTCCGGCGCCCGGCGCGGCCTGAGTCATCTGTTGTATTCACAATACACTTTCACGCATTGCTGGCCTGACGGGCCGGATGGGCGATATCCGCCACCTGGCCCCCTCAACCGGGAATTTTTAGGGACTGACACCCATCCCTTGCCGGATTTTTTGCTTACCACGCTGGCAAATTGCCCCTGTTCTTGATAAAACGCTTTAATATTTACAATTCGACACCCCTTGCGGCCACTCGGAAGTCACTTTGGATCAAGACGCCACCCCGGACAAATCGACGCCCGTCGCAGACCAGGTCGTAAACTGGCTGCTGCTGCTGCGTTCCGGTCGTGCGTCGCAATCCGATTACGCGGACTTTCTCGCCTGGCGGGCGGAAAACCCCATGCACGAGAGCGCATGGCAACAATTGACTTCGGCGCTCGGTTCGTCCTTTGGACGGCTTAGCGATTTTTATCCGATTGGCTTTTCCACCTCCAACAGCCGGCCTGTTCTGACACCCGCCCTGGCGGCATACCGGTCCACGCCCATTCCGTCCGCTCGCGCCTTGCCGGTGAACCCGGCGCGACGTCGATTCATCGCGGGCAGCACGGCGGCTGTGACGGCCGTCGTGGTCGGATCCGTGGTGCTGAACGAAATCTATCCCCTGCATAACCTGACGGCCGACGCCGCCACTGCCACGGGCGAACGCAGGCTATATGGGCTGTCCGACGGCAGCCAGATGCTGCTGGATGCCCGCTCGCGGGTCCAACTGGATTTTGCCGGTGCGCAGCGCAATGTCCGCCTGCTGGAAGGGGCGATCACGGTTTCCGTCGCGCACGACCCGAATCGGCCGTTCATCGTCACCACGGAACAGGGGACGGTGCGAGCCCTCGGCACCCGGTTCATGGTGCGCCAGCAGGCTCGCCGATCCCTGGTGGTGGTGCATGAGCACGAAGTCGAAGTGCAAACGCTCGAGAAGGCGCGCGGCGTGATCGGAGCCGGGATGGGCGCCCGCTTCGACGATGCCAGGGTGGACCCTCCCCGGGCCGAACTTCTCGCCGATGCTGCCTGGGAAACCGGCTGGATTGCGGTGCGCAACCGGCCGCTGGCCGATGTCATCGCCGCCCTGCGCCCCTACCGCAGCGGCATCCTGCGCATTTCCATGGCCGCGGGCGGCCTGCCGGTGACCGGCCAGTTTCCCCTGGACGATACGGACGCCACCCTGGATACGCTGGAGCAGAGCATGCCCGTCACGGTGCGGCGCTATACCCCCTGGATGGTCAGCATAGACGTAGCCCAGGCTTGAGCCTGGAAGCTTGCTTTCCGAGGCAAACTTGCTACAATGTCGAGCTTTGCCGAATTTCTAATTTTTCAACTGCACATGGCCAACACTGCCCAAGCTCGCAAACGCGCTCGCCAATCGGTCGAGCGTAACAAGCACAATTCCAGCCTGCGTTCCATGCTGCGTACCGCGATCAAGCGCGTGCGCCAAGCCGTGGAAGCTGGCGACAAGGCGGCTGCCGCCGCTGTGCTGCAAAAGGCGACCAGCGTGATTGACCGCGTCGCCGACAAGAACATCATTCACAAGAACAAGGCAGCTCGCCATAAGAGCCGCCTGTCCGCTGCGGTCAAGGCGCTGGCGTAATACGCCTGTTCTGAGTCTGAGTTCGGCCGTATTCCGATATGGGCCACCCCGCCCCAGGGTCGGCGGCCCGGCGTGGTTGAAGGCCGATTGCCGCGCGGCGGAGCTGGGTGCACATCACGCATGCACGTGACCTGGACCGCAAACGCGCTGCAATCGACAGCGGGCTCCCGGCCCCGCCCAAGCTTGAAGCAAGCAAGGTGGTGGCATCCCCGCATCGGCAAATAAAAAAGGACGCGCTGGCGTCCTTTTTTTTCGCGTTCCGCGCTTAGCGGAATGCCTCGCGCAGCGCAAAGGTTGCCTGTTTGAACACGCCAAGATCGGTGCCCACGGCGACGAAGTGCATGCCCATGTCCAGATAACGCCTGGCATCCGCGGCAACGGGTGCCAGTATCCCCACCGCCTTGCCATGCGCACTCGCGCGCTCGTGCAGATGGCGAATGACGGCCTGCACATCGGGATGCGACGGGTTGCCGATATGCCCCAACGCCGCCGCCAGATCGGATGGCCCGATAAAGATGCCGTCCACGCCTTCCACCGCCGCGATTTCGTCGACCGCCTCGATGCCCGGGCGGCTTTCGATCTGTAGCAACACACAGATGTTGTCGTTGATGGTGGTGAGGTAGTCGGGTACCGTCCCGAAGCGGTTACTGCGCTGCAAACCCGCCACGCCCCGCATGCCGGCGGGAGGATAGCGCGTCGCGGCGACCGCGCGGCGCGCCTCAGCCGCCGACTCGATAAAGGGAATCAGCAGGTTGTAGAACCCGATGTCGAGCAGCCGCTTGATTTCCACGGGATCATTGATGGTCGGACGCCCGACCGCCGCGGATTCGCTGCCCTGCAGAGCCTGAAGCTGTTGCACGAACAACGGCACGTCATTAGGCGAATGTTCGCCGTCCAGCAGCAACCAGTCGTAGCCGGCCAGCCCGGCCAATTCCGCGGTGATGTGGCTGGCCATACTCATCCAGAAACCGATCAAGGTCTCACGCGCAAGAATGCGCTGGCGAAAGCGATTGGGAATCGGTGCAGTCATCCTATCCATCCTGAAGGTGGCGCGGTGCACAGGCACCGCGGCGACGTGGCCGGCAATACGGCCGGCGACTTGAAGACATTGCGGGACACTTGCGCATGCCCGCATGCGAAGCCGTGTCAATCCATGCGTGCGCCCGAATCCTTGGCGGCCTTGCCCCATTTCGCGATCTCGGCCGTGACGAAATCCGAGAACTGCCGGGGGCTATCGCCGACCACCACGAATCCGACCGCCTCCAGCTTCTGGCGCAGCGCCGGCTCCGCCAGCGCGGCTCGCGTGGCCACGCTCAGGCGCTGGACGACGGCAGGCGGCGTTTTGGCCGGCGCAGAGAGCCCGAACCACGACTCCGCGGCAAAACCCGGATAGCCCGATTCGGCGATCGTCGGCGTATCCGGATAGGCCGGGTTGCGCTTTTCGCTGGCCACGGCCAGGGCCCGCAGCTTGCCGGCCCTGACCTGCGGCAGCACATTGTCCTGGTTCAGGAACAGCACCGATACTCGGCCGGCGATGGTGTCCGTGATGGCCGCCGCCCCGCCCTTGTAGGGGACATGGACCAGATCGATTCCGGCCGCGCGCTTGAGCATTTCCATCGCCAAGTGGCCGGACGAGCCGTTGCCCGAGCTGGCATGCGTGTACTTGCCAGGATTCGCCTTGGCCAGCGCAATGAAATCCTTGAAAGTCTTGGCCGGAAAGTCGGGGTTGGCCACAAGCACGTTCGGCCCGGTCGCGAGCAGGGAAATATGCTCGAAATCGCTGTCCTTGTACGGCATGCTGCCGTACAGCGCGTAATTGATGGCATTGGAACCTACGCCGGACAACAGCAGGGTATAGCCATCCGGCGCCGCCTTGGCGACGACATCCGAACCGATATTGCCGTTGGCCCCGCCTTTGTTCTCGACGATCACGGTCTGGTTCAGCGCCTTGCCGAGTTCCGCCGCGACCAGGCGCCCGACTGCGTCGGTACTGCCGCCAGGCGGGAACGGCACGACCAGCCGTATGGGATGAGAGGGCCAATCACCCGCCTGCGCGTGGGCGGCGCCAGACAGGCCTAGCAGCGCCAGCGCGAATATGGAAAGCGCCCGGCGCCGGGCGCCGTTGATGAAACGCGGGAACATGCTTGTCTCCTTATGATGATATCGGCTCCAACACATAACGGGCCTTGCAGCGTTCACAGATGTCACGCAAGCGGGTGTCGAGCGCCGGCGGGATCGGTATGCCTTCGCGGTGCCGCTGATCGCGCGTCCGGGCTTCGGGTTCGCCGGCCACCTGCACCGGCACATCGGCCCGCGCGCGCGGGGTGTCGTGCATCGCGTCGATCATTTCGTCCAGATCCGCCTCGAACGAGCCCGTGTCGCGGAATGCGTCGGGATTCAACGCCAGGAAGAAATGCCCGATATTGTCGGGGTCGCCCGGCCCGCGGCGCTTGGAGTGCAGCGCCGCGAAGCCGCTGCCGGTAAGCGTGGACCCCAGTATCTGCGCCATCATCGCGAGGCCATAGCCCTTATGGCTGCTCATCGCCGGCGTGCCGCCGAGCGGCGACAACCCACCTTCCGGATGCTTGAAGATATAGGCCATGGCCTGTGCCGCATCCGTGACGGCTTCGCCGCGTCCATCCATGGCCCAACCCGGCGGCAAGGGCTTGCCGTGAAAGTCGTATACCTTGACCTTGTTGGCGGCCACCGTCGTAGTTGCCATATCCAGCACGAAGGGCTCGTTGCGCGCGGCGGGCGCGGCGAAGGCGATCGGATTGGTGCCCAGCATGGGCATTGCGCCGCCGGTCGGCACCATGATCACGCCGTTGGCGCTACTGGTAACCAACCCCACGACGCCACGCCGCACGGCGATGCGGGCATACACGCCGGCAGCGCCGAAGTGGTGGGAATTGCGCACCGCCACAGCCCCCACGCCGTGCGCCAGCGCCTTGTCCACGGCAAGGTGCATGGCGTGGGCGGCAGCCGGATAACCCAGCCCCCCCATGCCGTCCAGCAAGGCCGAAGCCGGCCCGTCGCGAACCACTCGCGGCCGCGCGCCGATCGCCAACGTGCCGGCCAGCACCTTGTCCTCATAGCTCGGCAGCATGGAGATGCCGTGGGAATCGATGCCCAGCACGTCCGTCTCCGCCATCAGGTCCGCCGCCGTGTCGGCCAGATCGGCTTGCATGCCCCAGGCGCGCAGCACCAGCACGATTTGCTCGCGCACCGATGCGAGCGAAGCATTGAAACCCGATGTCTGTTCGCTTGCCACTGCCTGTCTCCCTAAAGTCGTTTATCGCGGCGATGGCGCTGCCGCGGTTCTAATCGCGGTCGCGGTCGACCAACCGATAGCGCGCCTGCCCCAGATGGAATTGCATGGCGGTACGTGCCCGTTCCCCATCCTGTTCGCGTATGGCCGCGAGAATGCTGGCGTGCTCGTCCATCACACGTTCCGCACGCTGGCGCGAACCGGTACGCGTCAGGTTCAGGGACAAACGCATAAAGCCATGAATGGATTCGTGGATCGTTTCCAGGACGCCCAGGAAAAAGTCGTTGCCGCTGGCCTCGGCGATACTTGCATGGAAAGCCAGGTCGGCCTCGGCGGATACCTGTCCCTGCGCCAGACCCTGGGCAAAGGTCTCATGCGCCTCGACGATTTTCTTGAGCTGCTCGTCGGTACGCCGCAGCGCCGCCAGCCGGGCCGCATCGCCCTCCAACGCCACGCGCACTTCCTGCGCTCTCAGATAAGCGCCGACGTTCTGGACATCGCCGAACGTTTTCAGGCGCGGTGCCGGTTGGTGGATAACGAAGGTGCCCAGGCCCTGGTACGCGCTGACCAACCCATCGGCGCGCAAGCGCAGCAACGCCTCGCGCACCACCGGCCGCGAGACACCGAACTGCTCGCAGATTTCGTGCTCGGACGGAAGCTTATCGCCCACGTTCAGGTCGCCCGACGCGATGCGATCGAATATCTGGCCGTAAAGCTGGTCACCCAACCGCACACGCTGGCCACGATCAAGCGTGCGTACGCCCTCCCCGCCAGCCTCGATGGCGCGGACACTGTCCGCATCCTGCGTGCGTTGCCTGGTGGACACCTTGCTCTCCTTTGAATCGAGCGCTAATCGTACGCCATCGACGCCCCGCGCCATCCGGTCACGCAGCCAGGACGTCGCGATCGCGCGCCAGCAGCGCACGGGCCACGGGAGCCACGCGCTCCCGCTCGGCGTCGCTCAGTCCGGTCAGCAGCGGCAGCATGGGGCCCATATCCGCGACGCCGGCCAGCGTCACCGCGTCGTGCAGAACCCGGATCGGGCTGATGGCATCGCGGCAGTCCTCCAGCGGCATATAGGCCGCGCGCACGCGCTCGGCCTCCGGCAAACGCCCTTCCTGCAGCAGACGCAGCAATTGCATGGAGCCGCGCGGCGCGACGCATACGGAACCGGACGTGAAACTCTGCAGGCCGAATTCGCGGCAATGCACGATCGCCGGCCGCTCTCCGATACCGCTGACCATCAGGCGCGGATCGACTGCCTTCAACAAAGCAGACAGATAAGGATCCACGGCAGGATCATGCCGCACAACCGCGTATTTCACGGCCGCAATGCGACCCTCTTCCACCAGGCGACCCAGGGTCGATGGCGCGATGTAGTCGGACGCCTTGATATAAACGACCACAGGGCGCGCGATGGCGTCGCTGAATCGCCGTATACCATCGGCCAGCCCCGCATCGGTAAAGGGGAACGACATAGGCAGCAGCATCGCAGTAGGAAAGCTCCGCGATTTCAGGATGGCGGCCTGGTCCATCAACTTGCCATAATCCGGCCCCGCGGACGGCAAGACCCAAGTGTCCGCCCCAGCCTGCTCCGCCAGGAAATCGACGATGCGCGCGTACTCGCTGACGCCGACGTTATAGAAGTTGGCGTTGCCTCCATACATCACGCTGCGCACCCCGCCCTGCTCCAGATGCCGCAGCAAGGCCGCGTTTGCCTGCGTATTGAGGCTGAGATCGGTGTGGCGCGCGAGCGGTGGTACTGCAATTACGGAACGGCGCAGATCGGTCACCGTAACGGCCGTGGTCTTCATGAATCGACTCCTGATGCGTGGAGGAAAGCAGCCCGCGCCAGGCATGGCTTTGCAGCGTCGGCGCGTTCATGGGCAAATGTCGGACAAGCGTCCTCGACGTCGGGTAAAAGTATACTTGGTTGACATATAGATGCTCAATACATATAGTTGTTTTACAAGCACGTAGTCTGACAACTGACAATAAACGAGGCGTGTGGCTCTCATGCCGAGAGGCGCGGCCTCACCATACAGGAGACCTCCATGACCACGTTCCCGCGCGCCATCGCGCTCGCCGCCGCCCTCACGCTGACAGCAGCGGCTCCCGTCCTCGCGAAGTACCCGGACAAGCCGGTCACGGTCATCGTTCCTTTCGTCCCCGGGGGATCCTCCGACATCACCGCGCGCGCCGTCCTGCCGGGCATGAACAAAATCTTCGGACAAACCTTCGTGGTGGAGAACAAACCCGGCGCCAACGGCGCCATCGGCGCTCAAGCGCTGGCGAGGTCCACCCCGGACGGCTACACCATGATGGTGGGATCCATCGGCACCTTCGCCATCAATCAGGCGTTGTACAAGGACTTATCGTACAACCCAAGCAAAGATTTCAAATACCTGACGATGGCGGTGCGCAACCCGAACGTGCTCGTCGCCGCGCCGAACTTCCCCGCCAAGACCGTGGCGGAACTGGTGGCCTATGCGAAGAAGAATCCCGGCGCGGTGTCCTACGCCTCGTCGGGCACCGGTTCCTCGGATCATCTGTCCGCCGTACTGTTCCGCCAGAAAAGCGGCACGACCGGTGTAGACGTTCCCTACCGGGGCGGCGCCGCGGCAATCAGCGATCTGATGGGTAGCCAGGTCAACGTATCCTTCCAGAATCTCGGCGCCGTCCTCTCCCATATCAAGGCCGGCAAGCTCAAGGCGCTGGCCACGACGGGAGACAAACGCATCCCCGAGCTTCCCGACGTACCGACGATGGCGGAAGCCGGCATCAACGATATGGTCGTGTATTCCTGGCAGGGATTCGCCGTCCCCGCGGCGACGCCGGCCGACATCGTGACCGCGCTTTCGGATGGACTGCGCAAAACCCTGCGCGACAGCGCGGTTGAAAAGACATTGCACGGCCTGGGTTTCGAAGTCGTCGCCGATAGCCCGGAGGCCTTCACGAAATTCCAACAGGCCGAAGTCAAGCGCTGGCAGGATGTGATTGCCAAGAGCAATATCAAGTTGGAGTAAATTACCCGCTACCGTTTTTTCCGTGATTGCTCAGGTAAGCACCCAATGACCGCCAAGCACCGCATCATCCAGGTCGGCTCCTATGCCGGCTCGCCCACAGCGAACGAACGGCTCGCCCGTGACTACGACGTCGTCGAATTGTGGAAGCATCCCGACCGCGAGGCCGCGCTGGCAGAACACGGCAAGGGCGTCGACGTCCTGGTGACCTCCGCCAACTTCGGCTGCACGGCGGCAATGATCGATGCCTTGCCCGACCTGAAGGCCATCTGCAGCTGGGGAGTCGGCTACGAGACCATAGACGTCAAAGCGGCGCAGCGCCGTGGGGTGCAGGTCAGCAATACGCCGGATGTCCTGACCGATTGCGTGGCGGACCTGGCCTGGGGCCTGATGATCGCCGCGGCGCGGCGGATCGCCTATGGTGACCGCTTCGTCCGCGACGGCGGATGGGGACAGGTGCACGGCAGTATCCCGCTCGGCTCGCGTGTCAGCGGGAAAAAGCTGGGTATCGTGGGCCTGGGCCGCATCGGCCAGGCCATCGCCAGGCGGGGCATCGGCTTCGACATGGACGTGCGCTATCACAGCCGCAACAAGCGCGAGGACGTCGACTACCGCTACGAGGCTTCGCTCGTCGATCTGGCCGCCTGGGCGGATTTCCTGGTAGTCGCCACGGTGGGCGGGCCGGGCACCCACCATCTGATCTCGCGCGAAGTACTGGAAGCGCTGGGACCGAAGGGGACCATCATCAATATCGCCCGCGGACCTGTCATTGACGAGGCCGCGCTGGTGCAGGCCCTGCAAAGCGGCAAGCTCGGCAACGCCGCGCTGGACGTATTCGAGCACGAACCCAAAGTGCCGGATGCGTTGAAGGCCAACGACAATGCCGTGCTTTTGCCGCATATCGGCAGCGCCACACTCGAAACGCGCCGCGACATGGAAGACCTGATGGTGCGCAATCTGGAGTCATTCCTGCAGACAGGCAGGGTGATCACACCGGTCACCGATTAGGGCCTCGGACCGTACGCCCCTGCCTAGGACGGATGGGCGATTTCGCGCTCTTCCGTCTTCAGGTGATTATCCGTGGCGAAATCCATGA
>NZ_JBMQQZ010000098.1:0-31695 GCF_057362025.1 Bordetella sp.
CCGGGCCAGTAGTAGCCGCCGCTGGCGTAGGCCGGCACCTTGTCCGTGACCACCGCGCCCAGCAACTTGTACAAGGGCTTGCCCACGCTGCGCGCGTTCAGGTCCCACAGCGCCACATCCAGCGCGGACAAGGCGCGCAGCACGGCACCGGCGCGTCCCTGCAGCAGGGCTTCCTGGTACATCTCGCGCCACAGTCCTTCGACGCGCCAGCTGTCCTGGCCCAGCAGCAGGGGGCCTAGCAGGTCCGTTACGGCCACCTGCAGCAGGCGGCCGGAGGTGTTGACCGCGTAGCAATAGCCGATGCCTTCGACGCCGTCCGTGTCGCGGACGCGCACCAGGCAGTATTCGCGCGCGTTGACGGTACGCGTGGAAAACTGCACCGGGTTGTCCAGGGGGACCCTGGCGATGCAGGCCGATACCGATTCGATAGCTGCCATGGTTACTCCGCTTTGATGCCGGTTTTCTTGAAGACGTCCGCCCACTTCGCATATTCGCTTTGCATCAGCGCGGCGAACTCTGCGGGCGTATCGCCGACGGGAACGGCCCCTTGCTGGGCCAGCCACTGCTGGGTTTCGGGCTTGCGCACGATCGCCACGATCTCTTTGTTCAACCTGTCGACGATGGGCTGGGGCGTGCCGCCGGGCGCGATGACGCCGAACCACACATCCGAGTCGTAGCCCGGCACGGTTTCAGCCACCGTGGGAACGTCGGGCAACACCGCTGCGCGCTGCGCCGAACTGACCGCCAGGGCCTTCAGGCGCTTGTCCTTCAGAAAGGGTAGGGACTGGACGGTGGTCAGGAACATCAGCGATACCTGGCCAGCCAGCAGATCGTTCATGGCCGGCGCGCCTCCGCGATAGGCGACGTGGGTCATCTTGATGCCGGCCATCTGGTTCATCAGCTCGTGCGACAGGTGCTGCGTCGAGCCGTTGCCGGGCGAACCGAAGTTGATGCTGCCCGGCTTGGCCTTGGCCAGCGCGATCAGCTCCGCGACGTTGTTGGCCGGCAGGTGGGGATTGGCCAGCAGCACGAAAGGCGAGGTCGCTACCACGCTGACCGGCGTGAAGTCCTTCAGGACGTTATAGGGCAGGTCCTTGTAAAGCAGGCCGTTGGTGATGTGCGACGAAATCGTCAGCATGAGGGTGTAGCCGTCGGGTGCCGAGCGCGCCAGTTCCGTGGTGCCGATCACCCCATTGGCGCCACCCCGGTTTTCGACCACCACGGTCTGTCCCAATGATTTGCCCAACTGCTGGGCCAGGTAGCGCGCCAGCATATCGGTACCCCCTCCCGGGGGAAAACCGACGATCAGCTTGAGCTGTTTGTCGGGATACGCGGCCCGCGCGCTTTCGGGCGCCGTGCCGAACGCGAGCGCCGATACGGCACCCAGGATGGCCAACCAATGTCGTGCCTTCATGTCGTCTCCTCCAGGGAAGTTGCCTCGCCCGTGTTTCCGGGCGTAGGCGGGGTGTCGCCCCGGGCGCGGCGGCCCTAATGGGCGTGGAACTTGCGCAGCCGCTCCATGCCGTTGCGCAGGTGCGCGCCGGCGGCCGTCGCGGCTGCCGCGCTGTCGCGCGCGGCGATGGCGTCGTAGATCGCCTGGTGTTCCTGTTGCACCGCCTGCAGCCAGCCGGCAATGCTGCTGTTGCCGCGGCTGATGCTCAATTGCGCGCGGACATGGCGCTCCAGGAACCGCGTGAAGTCGTCGTAGACGCGGTTGTTGGTGGCGCGTGCGATGGCGCGATGAAAGCGCATGTCCTGCTCCACGCCGTCGCCGCCGTGCTTCTGCACGTGCTCCAGCTCCTTCAGAGCGGCGCGGATTTCGCGCAACTGCGTCGAGGTGGCCCGCTCCGCGGCCAGGGCCGCCGCTTGCGTTTCCACCCCGATCCGCAGCTCGAAGACCTGCTGGACGGTTTGTTGTGGCGATTCGGCGCCGGCCATGATGCGAAAGGGCGCGGCGGTAAGGGTTTCGGCGACGAAAGCGCCCAGGCCTTGCCGGGTGGTGACCAGCCCGTCGGATTTCAGGCGGGCGATACCTTCGCGTATGACGGTGCGGCTGACCCCGTACTCGGCGGCGAGCTGTTCCTCGGTGGGAAGCCGGCTGCCTGGCGCGCGCTCGCCCGACTCGATCTGGCGTGCCAGGATCTCGCTGAGTTTTTCCGTCAGGTTGGCGTTGCGCAGGGCAGGGGGCATGGGGAGGCGTCCTCGAACAGGCAGCCAGCAGGTGAGCCGGTCACATGGTTATCATACAAGCGGATGTTTTGTGGGCGCAAGACCCCCGGTACGTGCCGGCCTGGAAGATGTCGGGGCCAGGCAGGCACGCCGTCGACGCGCCTGTCCGGCCCCGGGGCGGCGGCTTCGCTTACGCCTTACGCGTGCGCTGCACGCCGTCGAATGCCGTCTGCACCATCCGTTGCAGCAGCGGCTGGATGCGGGTGGCGCGTTCGGGCAGGTAGTCGAAAGGCAGGGCTTCCTGCATATAGCTGCACTGCGTCATCTCCAGCTGGATGGCATGGATGCCTTGTTCCGGCTGTCCGTAGTGGCGCGTGATGTAGCCGCCGGTGAAGCGCCCGTTCAGTACGCTGGTATAGCCCTGCGGCTCGCCTTCGCGGGCCACGCCGTAGACGGCTTCGGCGATGTCCTGCGCACAGGCGATGCCTTTGCCCGTGCCCAGGTTCAGGTCGGTCAGCTTGCCTTCGAAGAAGCGCGGCAGCACCGAGCGGATCGAATGCGCGTCCCACAGCAGCACCGCGCCATGCCGGGCGCGCAGCCGCGCCAGCTCCTCGGCCAGTTTGTCGTGATAGGGCTGCCAGACCTGCGCGCGGCGCGCGGCGACCTCGGCTTCGCCGGGGACGTCATCCGGATTGCGGTAGAGCGGCGTGTCGTCGAAGGTGTCGACAGGGCACAGGCCGGTCACGCTCTGGCCGGGGTACAGGCTGCTGCCATCGGGCGGACGGTTCAGATCGGCGACGTAGCGCGAATGCGTGGCGGCCAGCACCGATGCGCCCATGCCGACCACGAAGTCGTACAGGCGTTCCAGGTGCCAGTCGGTGTCGGGCACCTGGCGCGCCTCGTCGGTCAGGCGGTCGGCGATCGCGGGGGGCACGTAGGTGCCGACATGGGGCATCGACACCAGCAGCGGCGCGGTGCCTTGCCGGAAGGTGTAGACGGGACGGTCGGTCAGGACTAGTGACATGGATGTTCCTCCAGATGATGAATCAGCTTTCCGCCACGAGCATGCGGCGCACTTGGACGAATGCCGCCGCGGCCTCGTCGCGCAGCGCATGGCGGCCTTCCCGCACGCGGGGTTGTCCGCCGACCCAGACGTTGCGTATGGCGGACGTGCGGTGGCTGCCGAATACATGGGCCGACAGCATATCGCGCGCCGGCAAACCGGCCAGGGCGACATGCTGCGCATCCAGTTCCAGGAAGTCGGCCTGTTCGCCGGGCTGCAGGCCGCCCGTGGCGCGTCCGCTGGCCCGGGCGCCGCCCGCGACGGCGGCCAGCGTCATCGCGGTGGCGACGTGCGGTTGTTCGGCATCGGCCATCACGTTGCGCTGGCGCGTGGTCAGGCGCAGGCCGTACTCCAGCCATTGCAGTTCTTCGGCGGCATTGACGGTGGAGTGGCTGTCCGAGCCTATGCCCCACAGTCCGTTGCCTTTGCGCCAGCGGGCCATGTCGAACAGTCCATCGCCCAGGTTGGCTTCGGTCGTCGGGCACAGGCCGGCCACCGCGCCGGTGCGCGCGGCATCCACGGCCTCCTCCGGCGTCATATGCGTGGCATGGACCAGGCACCAGCGCGGTCCCACCGGCGCGTTTTCCAGCAGCCAGCGCACGGGTGGCAGGCCGCTCCAGGCAATGCAGTCTTCCACTTCCTTGACCTGCTCGGCGATATGGATGTGGATGGGCGCGCCGGGATCCAGGGCGTCCAGGCCGGCCAGCGCCTCGGCCAGCGACGCCGGCGGCACCGCGCGCAGCGAATGCGGCGCCAGCCCGGGCCGTGCGCCTTGCGCATCGCAGGCGGGCTTCAAGGTGTCCAGCAGCCGCAGCATGGCCGTCGTGTCGTGCAGGAAGCGGCGTTGGCCGGCATGCGCGGCGGCGCCGCCAAAGCCGCCGGTCTGGTACAGCACCGGCAGCAGCGTCATGCCGATGCCGGCCCGTGCCGCCGCGCGCAGGATGGCCAGCGCCATTTCCGGGCCCTGGGCATACGGCTGTCCCTGCGGATCGTGGTGCAGATAATGAAATTCGCAGACGCCGGTGTAGCCGGCCTCCAGCATTTCGACATACAGCCAGGTGGCTATCGTCTCGGCGTGGGTGGGGTCGATGCGGCCCGCGCAGCGGTACATCAGCTCGCGCCAGCTCCAGAAACTGTCGGCAGCCTGGGCCCGGTATTCGGTCAGGCCGCAGAAGCCGCGCTGGAACGCATGCGAATGCAGATTGGGCATGCCGGGAATCAGCGGACCGGTGGCGCGTGGCTGGTCCGGTGCGGGCGCCGTGCCGGGAAGAACCGCCGTCAGGCGGCCATGCGTATCCCAGGACAAGGCGACATCGCGCGCCCAGCCGCCCGGCAGCAGCGCATCCGCGGCCCAAAGACTGTGTGTTTCGTTCATATCGGTTCCTGTCCGCGCGTGTCCTCGCGGGTGGCCTGCGCGCGCGCGTTGCCGCCCGCGCCATCGTTCGGGGAAGGGATCTCGATGTCGACGACCAGCAATCCCGTTCCAGGGGCATCGCCTTCGGGTGCGCCGCCGCGCGCGCGCCAGCGTTGGGCCGCGCCGGCCCACCACAGGCCGGCGCCGGGCGCCAGTACATGCCGGGCGCCATCGCCGGTATCGACCTCCCAGGTGCCGCCGACGGCCATCAGCAGGCCGAATGCGATGGGCGGCAGTTCGCCGCTGTCACGGATGACGGTCACGCGTGTCCGCGCGGGGCCGCGGCGGCTCATTACATTGAAGTCTTCCGACGCGGCGCCTTGCAGAACGCAGTCGACGTCCACGTCGCCCGGGAAGGCGAAAGGCGCGAGCGGCCGGGTCAGCGCGTGTTCCCCCGCCGGAAAATCACCACGCAACACGACGCCGGGACCGCTCAGCAAGGTAATGACACGGTCCACGCCGGCGAAGCGCGAGAACGGCCCGCTGGCGTCGATGCGGGCAACGCTGATGCGCCACAGGAAGTCGTCCAGTCCCGCGCCGGGCGGCCAGCATGCGATTTCGCGGGTCAGGCCGCCGCCGTTTTTCCAGGGCTGGGCGGGCAGGTCGGCCAGGCGGAAATGTGTCAGTCCGGGGGCGGTGGGCGTGTCGCGCCGGTTCCGATCGGCCGTCTCGCCGCTCCCGGAGGAAAGTCTGTCAGCCACGCTTGAGCACCGCCTGCAGGAATTCGCGCGTGCGAGGTTGATCGGGCATGGTGAAGATCCGCGACGGCGGGCCGGCCTCGATGATGCCGCCTCCATCCATCACTATCACGCTGTCCGCGACTTCCTGGGCGAAAGCCATTTCGTGCGTCACCACCATCATGGTCATGCCTTCGGCCGCCAGGATCTTCATCACCTTCAGCACTTCGCCGACCAGTTCCGGATCCAGTGCCGAGGTGGGCTCGTCGAACAGCATTACCCGCGGCTTCATGGCCAGGGCGCGCGCGATGGCGACGCGCTGCTTCTGCCCCCCCGACAGGCTGGCCGGCATCGCGTCCGCCTTGTGCGACAGCCCGACTTTTTCCAGCAGCGCGCGGGCTTCTTCTTCGGCCTGCCGGCGCGGGATGCCGCGCAGTTTGCGCGGGCCCAGGGTGATGTTGTGCAGGACGTTCAGATGCGCGAATAGGTTGAAGGACTGGAACACCATGCCCACTTCTTCGCGCAGCTTGTTCAGCTTGCCATCGGGCAGCATGCGTCCGCCGGCCAGCAGCGGCCGGCCGCAGATCTCGATGTCGCCGCCCTGCGCCTGCTCCAGGCCGTTGCAGCAGCGCAGCAGGGTACTTTTTCCCGATCCGCTGGGCCCGATGACCACGACCACCTGCGACGGCATGACATCCAGGTCGACGCCGCGCAGGACGACGTTGTCGCCATAGGCCTTGGTCAACTGCCGGATGCGGACCATGGGTTGTTGATCGGCCGCGCTCATTGCACCATTCCTCCCGCGCGCAGGCGCAGCTCGATACGGCGCAGCAGGAATGTCGTGGCGCCGGTCAGGACGAAGTAAATCACCGCGATGGCCAGGTATACCTCCAGCGAACGGTACGACACGGAGATGATTTTCTGGCCCTCGTGCATGACGTCGTGGATGGTCAGCAGCGAGACCAGCGCGGAGTTCTTGATCAAGGCGATGAACTCGTTGCCCAGCGGCGGAATCATGCGTACGAAGGCCTGCGGCAGCACGACGCTGGTCATGGCCATGCGCGCCGGCATGCCCAGCGAGCGCGCGGCCTCGACCTGTCCGCGGTCGATGGACTGGATGGCTCCCCGGACGATCTCGGAGACATAGGCACCGCTGTAGACCGACAGGCCGATGGTGCCGCACACGAATGCGGGCAGCATGATGCCGAACTGCGGCAGGCCGAAGAACAGGATGAACAGCTGCACCAGCAGGGGCGTGCCGCGGATCGCCGCCACGTAGGCCGAACAGATGCCGTAGACGAGGCGCCGGCGCGGGTCCAGCCGGCCGATGCCGACCAGCAGCCCGATCAGGCAACCGCACAGCAGCGACACCGAGACGATCTCCACCGTGACGGCGGCGCCTCGCAGCAGGTCGGGCCAGTTGGCCCAGACCGGGGAGAAATCCAGATCCATTCAGGGCCTCAGTTGCTGAACCACTTCTTGACGATGGCGTCGTAGGTGCCATCGGCCTTCAGCTGGGCCAGCGCTTTGTTCAGGCTGGCGGTCAGCTCGGGCTCGTCCTTGCGCACGGCCATGCCGTAGGCTTCGGTCGTAAGTTGTTGGGGCAGCACCTTCAGGCCGCCGCGCGTGCGTACGTACTGGTAGGCGGCGGGCTTGCCCGTAACGGCGGCATCGGCGCGGCCGATGGCCACCAGGTTGAACATCTGGTCGTTCTTCTCCACTTCCACCAACTTCACGCCGGGATAGTTTTCCTTCAGGTAACCCACCGATTTGGTGCCCACCTGTACCGTGACCTGCTTGCCCTCCAGATCCTTGGGCGACTTGATCGTGGTGTTGTCGGCCTTGACCATCGCAACCAGGCCACCGGCGTAGTAGGAGTCGCCAAAGTCCACCACCTTGCGGCGTTCGTCGGTGATGTAAATGGCGGACACGGCCATGTCATAGCGCTTGGCGACCAGCCCGGGAATCAGGCCCTTGAAATCGATCTGGGTCCATTCGACTTTCTTGCCCATGGCCTTGGCCAGGGCTTCTACCAATTCGATGTCGAAACCGGTGAGCTTGTCGTTCTCGACGTACTCCATGGGAGGGAAGGTGGCGTCGGTGACGACGCGTATCACGTCGTCGGCGCGCGCGGTTGCCGGCGCGGCGGCCCACAGCATCGGACACAGGGCAATCGCGGCCATCAGGGCGCGGCGGCTTAGGGCTTTCATGAAAGGCTCCTTGGGGTTCAGGACACGCAGGTCCGGTGGACGGGGGTCAACTCAAACTCAACAGGCGGGACACGCGCGCGGCGGCCACCACTACCATTTCGATCAATTCGCCTTCGCGGGTCAGGGCGCGCGCGATCGGGGCCATCAGCGTCATGCAGCCGGCCAGGCGCTGGCCGGAACCGAACAACGGGGCGCTGGCGCCCCAGACGCCTTCATCGATTTCATTCTGGCTGCATGCATAGCCGGCCTTGCGGATCGCGGCCAGCGATGCGCGGTCGGGCAACTGGGGATCCGTCGGGTCGCCCTGCCAGGCATCCAGCACGGCATCGCGCCGCGCCGCCGGCAGGTGGGCCAGCAGGCACTTGGCCGTGGCCCCCTTGCGCAAGGGCACGCTGCGGCCTTTTTCGAACGAACAGCGCAGCGCTTGCGGACTTTCCAGCATGTCCAGGCAGATGGCGCGGTCGTTCACCGCCACGATCAATCCCACGCTTTCATGCGATTGCTTCACCAGCCGCTGCATGTCCATGCGCGCCATGTGGACCAGGTTGGAGCTGGCATCGAAGCCCTGCGCCAATTGCAGGCCTACCGGTCCGGGGGCATAGGTGCCGTCTTCTTCCTGCACGAACCCCCACTGCTTCAGGCGGGCCAACTGACGGTACAGCGAACTGCGCGGCAAGCCCGTCGCGTCGGCCAGCTCCTGCGCGGTGGCCGGGCCATTCCATTGGGCCAGGGTGGCCAGCACCAGCAGGACGCGGTCTTGGGAAGCGGGGGAGTTCGCGGCGGCAGACATGATGGCGCAAGTATCGGCCAGCGCGCCGCGCGCGCCAAGCGCGGAGTCCCATTCCATGGGAATCGACCGCGTATTTTGGGTACGCGTGACGTACCCCTGCGGAAGATATAAGTATCTGATTTGGCACGAAATATGGTTTATTAAGGGATTACCCTAGGAAAGGTGTGGTGTCGCGTTGTCCCACGCGGTGGGACGAATGGACAGGGCCTGCCCCATTCTGGCGCACCGCGGATGCCGGCGGCGCGCCTACCGCACTACCCCGGTACATCGCCCCGGCTTGTTCGCCCGCATCGACGCGCCACGCTGGGGCATGCGCTGGATATATCGGATTTGGCGAAAAGTAATTCGTTATTTTTCATTGGAGTAAATCAATGTCCGCTCCTATGATCCGGCGGATATTGGCCATACAGGGAGAAGCACGTGGCAGGGTGGGCGATCGGGATCGATATCGGAGGTACCTTCACCGATATCGTGGCGCTGGACTACGGGGCTTCGACCCTGCACAGCCTGAAAGTGCTGACGACGCACGGCGACCCCGCCGAAGGCGTCGCGGACGGCGTGGGCCGGATCGTGGCGTCCTGCCGCATCGACCCGGCAAAGGTTACGCGTATCGTGCACGCCACGACGCTGTTCACCAACGCGCTCATCGAGCGTCGTGGCAGCAGGACCGGCCTGCTCGTCACACGGGGTTTCCGGGACGTGGTCGAGATCGGCCACGAACGCAAGTACGACCTTTACGACCTGCAGATCGAGGCAGCGCCCGCGCTGGTCGAACGGCGCCTGCGGGCGGAGATCGGCGCCCGCATGGACGCCGGGGGCCGCGAAATCGAACCCGTGGACGCGCGCGAAGTGGTCGCGGCCGTGGGCGCGCTGGTCCGCGACGGGATCGAGTCGCTCGCGGTCTGTCTGTTGCACGCCTATGCCAGCGACGAACATGAGCGGCAGATCCGTGAGATCGTGCAGGGAGAATTCCCCGATCTGGCGATCACGCTCTCCAGCGAGGTCGCACCGGTCGTGCGCGAGTTCGAGCGCATGTCGACGACCTCGGCCAATGCCTATATCAAGCCCCTGGCCAGCCGCTACCTGGACAACCTGCAACGCCGCCTGCGCGATCTGGGCCTGCGCGCCGACGTTCTGATGATGCTCTCCAATGGCGGTTTGTCCCACCTGGGCGAAGCGCGGCGCGTGCCCATCGAACTGCTGGAATCCGGTCCGGCGGCCGGCGCGATATCGGCGGCCCACTACAGCCAGCGCGACCGTCAGGCCGACCTGCTGGCCTTCGATATGGGCGGGACAACTGCAAAGCTTTGTTTGGTGGAAAACGGCCAGCCCTCGATCTCGTTCGGCTTCGAAGCCGCGCGCCAGAAGCGCTTTGCCGAAGGCAGCGGCCTGCCGATACGCATCACCACGATCGACCTGATCGAAATCGGTGCCGGCGGCGGCAGTATCGCCAGCCAGGACGCCCTGGGCCTGCTGAAGGTGGGGCCGCATAGCGCCGGCTCCGAACCCGGGCCCGTCTGCTACGGACTGGGTGGCGACCAGCCCACCGTGACCGACGCCAATCTGCTGCTGGGCTATTTGAATCCGGACTATTTCGCGGGAGGGACGATGTCCATCGACCGCGAGTCGGCGCGCGCCGCCCTCGACGCCATGGGAACGGAACTGGACCACGACGCCATCGACGTCGCCTGGGGCATCCATGACATCGTTGCCGAGAACATGGCCGGGGCCGCGCGCGTGCACGTCGCCGAACGCGGCCGCGATCCGCGGGACTTCGTGCTGCTGTGCACCGGCGGCGGCGGTCCGCTGCATTCCTATTACGTGGCGCAGAAGATAGGCGTGCGCACCATCATCTGCCCGCCTGCCGCCGGCGTGGCTTCGGCCTATGGCCTGCTGGTCGCCCCCGCGCGCGCCGACCGCTCGCGCACGGTCAACGTGCGGCCGGCCGCGGACAGCCTGGAGGACCTGGAACACGCCTACACGGCACTGGAACGCAACGCCGTCGAATCCCTCCGTCCGCTGGATGCGGCCTTCGGGCCGTGCGCGGCGCGGCGCAGCGCCGATGGCCGTTTCGCCGGGCAAGGTTTCAGCCTGACGGTGGATCTGCCGCCCGGCCCCTATGCGGGCGCGGGCGCCGCCGACAGCGAGACGGTGCGCCAGGCGCTGCTGCGCGCGTTCGAGGCCGGCTATCGCGAAAAGTTCGGCCGTACCCCGCCCGACGTGCCCATCGAACTGCTGAACCTGCGGGTCAGCGCAACCGCGCCGCCCCGCGAGCGGCTGGCCCACGCGGACTTGAAGCCCGCCGGCCCTATCGAACCGGCCGGCATGCGCGCCGTCTATTTCCGCGAATCCGCCGGCTTTGTCGATACCCCCGTCTACAAGCGCGACGTCCTGCATCCGGGCTTCGACCACGCCGGGCCGATGCTGATCGAGGACGAGGGATCCACCCTGGTCGTCGGCCCGCGCGGCCACGTCCGGCAACTTCCAAGCGGCAATTTGATCGTCACGATTCAGGAGCAGCAGGCATGACCCATCCGAACGGCCGACACGGCGACCCGGCGGCGGACCCTATCTTCCTGGAAGTGTTCTGGACGCGGATCCGTTCCGTGGTCAATGAAGCCGCCAAGCTGATCGTCCGCACATCGTTCTCGACGCTATCGACCGAGGCGAACGACTTCGCCGTGGTGCTTACCGATTCCGCCGGCCGTTCCCTGGCGGAGAATTCCGGCAGCATTCCGTCCTTCATCGGCACGCTGCCGCGTACCGTGCAGGCGACCATCGCGCGCTTCGGCCGCGAGGATATGCGCGACGGCGATGTGTTCATCACCAACAACCCGTGGATCGGTACGGGGCACCTGAACGACGTCAGCCTGGTCAAGCCGATTTTCCATGGCGGCGTGCTGGTCGGCTTCGCGGCCTCCGCCGCGCACGTGCCGGACATCGGCGGCAAGATACGCTCGGTGGACGCGCGCGAATTGTTCGAGGAAGGCTTCCATATCCCGCTGATGCGCCTGCTGCGCGACGGCCAGGCGGACGAGACGCTGCTGTCGTTGATCCGCACCAATGTCCGGACACCGCAGCAGACGGTGGGCGACATCTGGTCGCAGGTCGGCGCGGTGGAGCTGATTGCGAATCGCCTCGACGCCATCCTGGATGAATACCGCCTGGCCGGTATCGATGCGCTGGCGCAGGCCTTGTTCGATCGCAGCGAAGCGGCCATGCGCCGCGCCATACGCCAACTGCCGAACGGCGAGTACCGCTACGCCATGGAAACCGATGGCTTCGAGAATCGGTTTCAGTACCACGTACGGGTGCGCGTCCGCGACGAAGAAATCGAATGCGATTTCACCGGGACGTCGCCGCAGCAGCCGCGCGGCATCAATTGCGTGCTGGCCTACACCAGCGCGATGTCGGTATACGCGATCAAGAGCCTGCTGCTGCCGGAATTGCCGAACAACGATGGCCTGTTCCGTCCCATCGGTATCACGGCGCCGGAAGGCTCCATCCTGAATCCGCGCATGCCGGCGCCGGTGGGCGGCCGTGCCTGCACCGGCCACTATGTGCCCACGGTAATCTTCGGCGCCTTGTTCGCGATCCTGCCGCACAAAGTCATGGCCGGGGTCGGCTCGCCGCTATGGATCGCCAACCTGAGCGGTACGCGCGAGGACGGACGGCCCTTCGCCACCGTGCTGTTCTATAACGGCGGCATGGGCGGGACGGCCGGGAAGGACGGCGCATCGGTCATGTCCTGGCCCAGCAATATCTCGGCCACGCCCATTGAAGTGGCCGAACGCGAAGCCCCGTTGTTCTTCAAGTACAAGCGGCTGCGCGCGGATTCAGGCGGGCAGGGGACCTATCGCGGTGGGCTGGGCCAGGAGATCTGTTTTATCAGCCGGCATCACGCGCCGTTGTCGATCGTGTTCCTGACCGAGCGCCTGCGCGTGCCCGCGCCGGGGCTGGGCGGCGGTGGCGACGGCGCGTTGGGCGAGGTCATCGTCAATGGCGAGGCCATCGACAGCCGTCGTCCGCATGTGCTGCATCCCGGCGACGAAGTGATATTGCGCACGCCCGGCGGCGGGGGCTACGGCGACCCCGCGGAGCGGGATGCCGCGGCAAGGACACGGGATATCGCCCAGGGCTATATCTCGGCGGACTGAACCCGGCGGCGCAGGACGCCGCCGGGTTCGGTAAATCAACCAGGCCGCCGCAGCGGCCGATTCAAGGGAAAGCAGATGAAGCTAACGTTGACGTGTGGGATGGCCGCCTTATCGATATTGGCGTCCTTGAGCTCGGCGGGCGTATCGGCGGCGCCGGCATATCCGAGCAAGCCGATACGGGTGATCGTGCCGTATCCAGCCGGCGGCTCGACCGACGTGCTGGCGCGCATGCTGGGCCAGAAGGTGGGCGAATCGCTGGGCCAGACGGTGATCGTGGAGAACCGTCCGGGCGCCAGTGGCAATATCGGCGCTTCTTTTGTGGCGAAGTCCGAACCTGACGGCTACACGCTGTTCCTGGGAACCTCGACGGCGCTGTCGGTGAACCAGAGCCTGTACAAGACGTTGCCGTACGACCCGCAGAAGGACTTCACGCCCATCGTGCTGGCCACCATGCTGCCCAGCCTGGTCGTGGTCAACGACAAGGTACCGGTAAAGTCCGTGCACGAGTTGACGGAATGGCTGAAAGGCCCCGGACGTTCGGCCAGCTATGCGTCGTCGGGCGCCGGCACGCCCGCGCACCTGGGGGGCGAACTGTACAAGCGGCTGACCGGGACGCACGCCACGCATGTCCCTTATAAAGGAGGCGCGCCGGCCCTGACCGACCTGGTCGGCGGGCAGACGGCCTATATGTTCGCGATCCTGCCCGAAGCGATGCCCTTGGTGAAGACCGGCCAATTGCGCGCGCTGGCGGTCACCACGTCCAAGCGCTTGCCGGCTTATCCGGACCTGCCCACCGTGGCGGAGTCCGGCGTGCCCGGCTATGAGCTGATCGGCTGGTACGGTTTCCTGGCGCCGGCGGGTACACCGGCTCCGATCATCGACACCCTGAACAAAGCCTTCAACCGGGGATTGCAGGATCCCGACACCCGCAAGAAGCTGCAGGACCTGGGGTTCGAGGTGGTCGGCGGCCCGCCTCAGGCCCTGAGCGACCTGATGCGCAGCGAATCCGTCAAATGGAAGCAGGTCATCGACAAGGCCGGGATCAAGCTGGAATAGAAGGCCTCCGCCGGTTTCCAGGCATCCTGCGCGGACGCGGGTCGGCGGGAAGGGCTGCCGGTTACTTTCGCGGTGCCGGGCGTTTGTTCGATGTCCGCCTGCCGCCCAGTGTCCTGACGCCGGGCGGCAGGGCGCGTTCGTCGATGGCGCGGCGCATGAATTCCAGCAGGTGTGTGGAGCTGGGCGACAGCGCGCGCAGCTTGCGGCTGATCAGGCAGATCTCGCGCGACAGCCTGGGCCCGCTGACCTCGCGGAACACGAATGGCGCGAATTGTCCCATGCCCGCCGCGAGTGCCGGAATGATGGCGTAGCTGGCGCCCATGCGCAGCACCGCATGCAGCGACGTGGTGCTGGATATTTCGTCGCGCATGCCGGAGAACATGTCCTTGCGGCCGGCATTCTGCCGCAGGAATGCCCCGATGCCCGTGTCCGGCGAAAAGCTGACGTAGTCCGACGGGTCCAGCTCGGACCAGCGCAAGGGCCTGCGGCTGGCGCCGTAGCGATGCCGTGGATCGCATACGACCCCATAGCGGTCCTCCAGCAGAGGGGTGTACACGAGGTCGTCGTGTCCCCGGTGCCGGCTGGTCACCGCGAAATCCAGCTCGCCGCCGGCCACCATGGTTTCGACCAGTTCCGCGCCGGCGTCGCGCAGCGAGATCGTGGTGTCCGGATATTCCGTCTTGAAGGCATGGGCCGCGCTGGCCAGGAAATGTTCGATCACCGAGGCCGCCGCGGCAATCCGGATATGGCCCTGGCGCCCCTGCGAGAAGGCCTGCAGGTCGCTGAGCGCGCCGTCGAAGTGGCTCAGTATCTTTTCGGCTTCTACCTTGAAGCGCACGGCTTCGTTGGTCATGGCGACGCGGCGCGTGCTGCGGTCGAACAGCTTGACCCCGACGGTTTCCTCGAACTGCTGGATGGTGGCGGTCAGCGAGGACTGCGTCAGGAACAGGCGCGAGGCGGCCACCGTGAAAGAACCGGCGTCGGCCACCGCCACGAAACATCGCAGGTGTCGGAGGGAGATATTGCGCAGCATGGTCGGGTCCGATTGCACCGCGCGGGAGCGGGGCGTCTTTGAGGATGAGAGGCGCCGGTTCGGGGACCGGTCGCGGCGGAAGGATGCGCCCGAGCGGGCCAGGCCTGGCGGCTTCCGATCATATATTGATGAAAACGAATAAACAATCGAAATTCATTGTTTGTTATGAACAAAGCCCATTCCTAGAATTCATGCCGACGATCCCATTTCCGGGAATGTGCATACCGGCGCCATCGCCACGAACCGCAAAGGACACAGACATGGGCTTACTCGCAGACCGCGTCAATCGCATCAAGCCGTCTCCCAGCTCGATGGCGGGGCAGCGCGCGCGCGAATTGCGCGCCAGCGGGCGCGATATCCTGGGTCTTACCGCCGGCGAGCCCGATTTCGACACCCCCGAAAACGTCATCGAGGCGGCCACGCGCGCCATGGCGCAATCGCGCACCAAATACACCGATGTGGGCGGCACGCCGGAGCTGAAGGCGGCCATCGCGGACAAGTTCAAGCGCGAAAACCGCCTGGACTACAAGAAGGAAGAAATCATCGCCGGCACGGGTGGCAAGCAGGTGATCTTCAACGCCTTAATGTGCACGGTGGGCAAGGGCGACGAGGTCATCGTGCCGGCACCGTACTGGGTGTCGTATCCGGATATCGCGCTGCTTGCCGGCGCCACCCCCGTCTTCGCGCCGACGCGGGTCGAGGACGGCTTCAAGCTGTGCCCCGCCGAACTGGAGCGCGCCATCACACCCCGGACGCGGTGGCTGATACTGAACGCGCCGAACAATCCCAGTGGCGCGACGTACTCCGCCCAGGAGCTGAAAGCGCTGGCGCAGGTGCTGCTGCGCCATCCTCAGGTGTGGATTCTCTCGGACGATATGTACGAGCACATCCTCTACGACGGGCGCCGGTTCAGCACCATGGCCGAGGTCGAACCGGAACTGAAGTCGCGCACGCTGACGGTAAACGGCGTATCCAAAGCCTATGCGATGACGGGATGGCGCATCGGCTACGCAGGCGGCCCGGGCGAACTGATCAAGGCCATGACCAAGCTGCAGTCGCAGAGCACGTCCAACCCGTCGTCCATCAGCCAGGCCGCCGCGCGCGAGGCACTGGACGGCCCGCAGGATTTCATCGCGCAACGCACGGCAATCTTCCAGCAGCGGCGCGATTTCCTGGTCGGCATGCTGAACGCCATTCCCGGCATCCGCTGCCATGTGCCGGAAGGCGCCTTCTATGCCTTTCCTTCCTGCGCCCAGCTGATGGGACGCCGGACGCCGCAGGGCAGGGTATTGGGCAGCGACGAGGACTTCATCATGTACCTGCTGGAGGAAGTGGACTTCGCCGTCCTGCAGGGCGCGGCCTACGGGGTGTCGCCGTACTTCCGCCTGTCGTTCGCCGCGTCCATGGATAGCATCAAGGAAGGCTGCGGCCGCCTGCGACGGGCCTGCGAACGACTCGTTTGAGGCGAATCCCGCGCGCCGTATTGCCGCGCCTTGCGGGCAGGCGCGATGGCCGCCGGCAATCGACGTCCATCATCGTTGGAATAAGCGCCGTTGAGCCTTTAGGGACGTCACACCTGCGCCATGCCGCCATCTACCGGCAGATCGATGCCGGTGATGAAGCTCGCCTCTTCGCTGGCAAGGAACAGCGCGGCAGATGCCACTTCGTCGGCCCGGCCCATGCGGCCAAGCGGGATCAGTTTCGTCAGCGTCTCGCGCACTTCGTCGGACGCTGCCGCCATCATGGCGGTGTCGGTGGGCCCCGGCGCGACTACGTTGACGCGGATGTTGCGGGGGGCAAGCTCGTTGGCCCAGGTTCGTGCGAACGAGCGTACCGCCGCCTTGGTCGCCCCGTAGACGCCGTAGCCTATGGTGCCGATCTCGTCGGCGATCGAGCCGACCAGCACCACCGAGCCGCCGTCGGGCATGATTGCGGTCGCAGCCTTGGTGGCGAACAGGAGCGCTCGCACGTTGAGGCCGAAGTGCCGATCGAAATGATCCTCGACAACTGCATCGAGGGTTGCGAACTCCGAGATGCCGGCGTTGACGACGAGCACGTCCACCCGCCCCGCCTCGCTGTGTACCGCCTCGAAGAAGGCGGCCAGCGCTGTCGTGTCGGACGCGTCAACGCAGCGCGCGCGCAACGTGCCCGCGCCATGACCTGCTTCGCCCTCTTCGGCACGGCGGCTGGTTGCATAGACCGTGGCGCCTTCCACGGCGAAGCGCCGCGCGATGGCGCCGCCAATGCCTTCATGACCGCCCACGACGACCGCGATCTTTCCTGAAAGCCTGCTCATATTTTTCGTGACCTCATTGCCAAGGTCAGCGCCCTGTGCACGCAACCGGCGCGATTCAACGACCTCAAACGGCGCCTCGACGGCATTACCCACAAGGCGCTGTCGGATGCGCTGAAGCGGTTGGAGCGTGACGGCCTTCTCAACCGCACAGTACTCCCGACGCAGCCTATCGGCGTCGAGTACACGATCACGGCGCTTGGGGCGTCGCTGCGTGAACCTTTTGCGGCTCTCTACAACTGGTCTCTCGCCCACGGAAAGAAACTGACGGAAGCGCAGATTTCCTACGATGACTCGAGAATGCACTGAGCGTTCGAGAGGACAATGAACCCTCATTGCGAGCTGTTTTTCCTGGTCGGTACGCTGAACGGCATGTTGCCGGGGCCCCGGGACGCGGGCGATTCCGCCCGCGTTGTGCCGGCCGGCGCGGCAGGTACCCGGCTTTTCCTGGACAGATGGCGGACCATCTGGGGAGGTTGCCCCAACACCCGCAGGAACGCGCGCCGCATCTGCTCACGATCGGAAAAGCCGGCCTGTCCGGCGATGACGTCCAGCGACAGGCGGCCTTGCTCCAGCATGAGCCTGGCAGCTTCCACGCGCAGGCGCTCCACCGCCTTGGCTGGCGATTGGCCCGTTTCGGCGCTGAATGCCCTGCTGAACTGACGGGGGCTCAGGCTGGCCGCCTTGGCAAGCTCCTCCACGGACAAGGGTTGCCGTAAGTTGGCATTCGCATAATCAATCGCCTTCTGGATGCGATCGGACTTCGGTGACAGTTCGAGCAGCGTGGAAAACTGCGACTGGCCGCCGGCGCGCCTGTGATAGACCACAAGCTTGCGGGCGACCGCGCGGGACGCCTCGGCGCCATGGTCCTTCTCGATCATGGCCAGTGCCATGTCTATCGTCGCCGTCATTCCCGCGGACGTCCATACCGAGCCATCGACGATAAAAATCTGGTCACCTTCCACGGCAATCGCGGGGAAGTCACGCTGAAGGTCGCGCGCGAATCGCCAATGGGTGGTCGCGCGCCGCCCATCCAGGACACCGGCTTCGGCAAGGACGAAGGCACCCGTGCACGGCGCGGCGATGCGGCGCGATGTCGCCAGCGATCGCTGCACGAAAGCGATCAGCGCGGGCGACGCACCCACGGTACGCACACCCGAGGCGAACATCACCGTATCGAACGAGCTATCCCCGAAGGGCTCCGTGTCGATGCGAATGCCGGCGGAGGCCCGCACCAGGCCGCCGGTCTCCGAAAGCATCGTCACCTCATACGCCGGTTCGTCCAGGACCGTGTTCGCCAGCTCGAAGGCGGTGACGGCGGCAAGCCCCAATACGTAGAAATCTGGAAAAACGACAAAGCCGATCCGGTGCATGGGTCGTCCTCGGGATGGCATGAATTTGCAGTGTATATGACATTTGCGCCATCAGGCGCCCGCACTATCCTGATTGCCATGCCCGCAATACAGCAACAGGAAAACGCCATGGACCGCCGCCTACTCATGCTTGCCCTCGGGATGTTCGCGATGGGTACGGACAACTTCGTCGTCGCCGGGATTCTTGCCAGCGTCGCGGAGTCCCTGCACACCTCGGTCAGCCTGGCGGGACAAATGGTGACGGTGTATGCGCTGTCCTATGCCGTAGCGGCGCCGGTCATGGCCGCCGCGGCAGGAGGCTGGCCGCGCAAGCTGCTTCTGGTCCTGGCCCTGGGCATCTTCGTGGCGGGCAATGCCATAACCGCGCTGGCGCAGGATCTGGACACCGTGCTGTGGAGCCGCGCCCTGGCCGGATTCGGTGCTGCGCTGTTCTCGCCGACCGCACTGGGCGTTGCTTCCGTGCTGGTCCCGCCGGAAAGACGGGGACGCGCCCTTGCCGCCGTGACCGCCGGGCTGACCGGCGCGACGGCGCTGGGCGCACCCATCGGCACCTTCATCGGAGGCTTCGGCAACTGGAGAAACACGCTGTGGTTCGTGGCTTTGCTCGGCCTGATCGCCATGGCTGGCCTATGGACGCTGCTGCGCGCCATTCCGCGTCCTCCCGTTTTCAGCCTGCGCCAGCGGCTGACCCCGGTGCGCGACATACGGATCGCGCTGGTCTTGCTGACTTCGCTGCTCGCTTTCGGCGGTTTCTTGATGGTCTACACCTATGCTGGCTTGGTACTCGATCGCGCAACGGGTGGGGATGGACGCATACTGGCCGGCCTGCTTCTGCTTTGGGGCGTCGCGGCGACGCTGGGCAACGTATGGTCGGGCCGTCTGGTGGATCGCTTCGGCAGCCGTCCGGTCGTCAACGGGTTGCTGGGCGCCGGTGCCTTGGGCTTTTGCGCGTTGCCATGGGCGTCGGCTCATGCGGGCACCGCCGCGATTGCTCTGGTCGTGTGGGGCATCTGTGGATGGGGCGCCCTGGTGCCGCAACAGCATCGGCTGGTGGCGGTTGCGCCGCACGTCGCGCCGTTGGTTCTTGCCCTTAACAATACGGCCACCTACGGCGGCCTGGCCGCGTCCAGCGTCCTGGGCGGCTTCGTCATCCTGTTCGTGGATCCGCATTATCTAAGCCTGATCGGCGCGGGGCTTATCGCGCTGGCCATAGTCGTGGCGGAAGCCGCCTATCGCAGCATCGCGCGTCCGTCCTTATCCGGCGCGCAGGCGGCTGGGGCATGACGTCCTGTACATCCTTATCGCGAGGTTCTTATGAAATCTGCAACCCAACCCGTCGGCGATGCGGCCGGAGTGATGCAAGCCATACAGATCGATAGCTACGGTGGACCGGACGTTCTGGCGCTGCGCCAGCTTCCCATGCCCCAACCGGCGGAAGGCGAGGTGCTGGTAAAGGTGGCCGCTGCAGGGGTCGGTCCGTGGGACGCGTGGATCCGCGCGGGAAAAAGCGTACTGCCGCAGCCGCTACCCCTGACTCCGGGATCGGATATCGCGGGCGTTGTCACGGCGGTCGGCCCTGGCGTGAAGCAATTCTCGGTGGGCGACATGGTGTTCGGCGTGACCAACCGTCGTTTCACCGATGGCTACGCCCAATACGCCCGGGTGCTGGCGGATATGATCGCGCGCATGCCGCCGGACCTGGCGCCTCCGGAAGCCGCGTCCATTCCCGTGGTTGCGGTTACCGCCTCGCAGATGGTGCGCGACTTCGCCCAGATCCGGCCCGGCCAGCGTGTCCTGGTGCTGGGCGGTGCCGGCAATGTGGGCAGGTATGCCGTCCAGATCGCCGGGCTGGCCGGTGCGCAAGTCGTGGCCACGGCGTCACAGGCGGCGGCGGAATCCGTGCGCGCGCTGGGTGCGACGGATATCGTCGGCAAGGAGATGCAGCACGTGGAGCGATACAAGGGCAGCTTCGATGCCGTTATCGACACCGTTGGCGCCCAGGCCCTGCGGCAATCCTATGCCCTGGTGCGGGATGGCGGCGTTGTGGTGTCCGCCGTCGAAAAGCCGGATGCGGAGGCTTTGGGCCGCCGCGGCGTGCGCTCCGATTTCCTGCTGGTACAGGTCCGTACGCCCATCCTCGACGAGCTGGCGCGGCTGGTGGCACAGGGCTCGCTCGTACCCTTGGTAGGCGATGTGCTTCCCCTGGGCGAGGCCGCGCTTGCCCACCGGATGCTGGAAGGCTTGCCCCACAAAGCGGGAAAAATCGTGCTGGTCCCCTGAGCGTCGGGGTATGGTTCCAGTGCGTGTGTTGGCTGGCGCCGGGCGGCGATGCTTGCCGCCACGGACGTTATCGCGGACGGGGCGTGACCTGGAGGCGGGAAAGCAGTGAAGTGCAGACTTGCCTTATCGCTCTTCCCAAGGGTTGATGACGGTGAGGCCGGCAGCCAGAAACGGACTGGTATCGCGCGTGGCCACGGCCAGGCCGCGTGCGGCGGCGGAGGCAGCAATATAGCCATCGGATAAGCCAATGGGTTTGCCAGCTTTGCGGGCACGCATCATAAGGTCGGAATAGGTGTGCGAAGCCTCCAGTCCGAAAGGCACGATACGGCCCGAGAAGACAGGCAGTACCTCGCGCTCGAGTCGTTCCAGATAAATAGCACGCCGCTTTCCCTCGGGCATGGCCGCCAGGCGGAAGCGCAGCTCGGCGACGGTGATGGCTGAAAGGTAGAGAGACTCCACCATCTGATCGTCCATCCAGGCCAGAACCTGCGGTGCGGGTTCAGCCTTCCAGAGTTCGGATATGACGTTGGTGTCGAGAACGATCATTCGATGCTCATGGGTAGCGCGGGCGTCTTGTCGCGGATTTGATTAATGGATTCCGCCTCGGCGTGGGTCAAGCCTCCTGCGTCGCGAGCGATGGAAGCCAGCAGGGAGCTCAACTTCACCCTGTCTTCTGGGCGTGCGGCTTGTTCCAGGATGCTACGCACTTCGGCCTCTGTGCTGTGGCCGTGCAGGGCGGCACGAACCCGGATGGCCCGGTGCACCTCTTCGGAGATGTTCCGCACGGTGATGGATGGCATGATTCAAATCCCGCTAAGTGCTGATTTCGATATCGTTTTATTAATTTGATATCAAGAAGGCAAAGCCCCAGCATCCCGCCTTCCCTCCGCGGCGTCTGGCAAGAAGGCGCCGGGCAGTGTCGAACGGGGAGGGGGCGTTAGCACGGCCCGATAGGCCGGTGGGAGACGACGGGCGATGGCCGATGGAACCCATGCCCATGAGGCAGCGCGCAAAAAGGACAGGCCGCAAAATGCAAAAAAGCCCTGGAACACATCGTGTTTCCAAGGCTTTTTCTCTGGAATCTGGATGGTGGAGCGGAGGAGGATCGAACTCCCGACCTTCGCATTGCGAACGCGACGCTCTCCCAGCTGAGCTACCGCCCCACATCAAGCAAGTCCGCAACTATACCAGAAAATTTTTAGACCGGGCGAGTCACCCGTTGGGGGATATCGCGGCCTGGCGGAAGCCTTTTTGGCACTTCGGGCAGTGATATATGTGTGTATCAAGACATGTTGTTACATAACCACAATGTCGCTTCGTACCAACGACAAAAGCCGTTTTTCTAGGGTTTCCCCTCGTTGTTACATTGTCGTTTCCTGGCCAAGTTTCGGAAATCGTGCAGATTTAGCAGAAGTTGGAGGAAATTGATGGGAGTTTTAACTGTAGAGCAGGCGGATGTGCTGTTGGGTTTACAAATGTGTCCACGAAACGAAAGCGCCTGCGACCATAATATTTACATCTGCTTGAGATGTTGTGAAATAAACCGCGTTTTTATGGAGTTGATGCAGCGTTGAACGAAACAGACAATGCCCGCCGCAGTTTCGTCATAGCTGTTTCGTCGACCGTTCCTCTTAAAAAAACCTGTATGCGGAGCGGCACGTGCTGAGCGCGAAGTATTACAGCCGGGCAATCAGCTGTTACTCAACCACGATCACGCATCACGGGAAAGACATGCATTCGTTTCGTCTGAAGCATCTTGTTGCTCTACTTGCAACTGCCGCCGCCACCACAGCCGTCGCCCAGCCCAGCCAGCCCAACAGCCAGCTCGCCAAGCCTCCCGTCGTTCCGGCCACCAACGCGCCCGTGGCGCAGGCGACGGGCGCCAAAGGCGCCGCCAGCCTGAACCAGGTCGTCGAGCAGACGCTGCTGACCAACCCGGAAATCCAGGCCCGTTACAACGACTTTCGTTCATCCCTGGAAGGGCAGAACGTGGCCCGCGGCGGGTTCCTGCCGCAAGTCAATGCGCAAGGCTGGCTTGGCCATGAATGGCAAAGCAACCTGCCGGGCCAGGGCTCGGCCAGCTGGAACCGTCCCGGCTATACGGTTGAATTGCGCCAGTTGCTGTTCGATGGCTTCAAGACCTCCAATGACGTGAAGCAGGCCGGTTTCGAAAAACTGTCGCGCTTCTACGACCTGCTGGCCACCAGCGACGAAATGGCTTTCAACGCGACGCAGGCTTTCCTGGACGTCGAGCGTTATCGCGACCTGGAGTTGCTGGCGCGCCAGAACTACAGCCTGCACGAAGAAACGATGAAGCAGATCCGCGAGCGCGCGGATTCCGGTGTGGGCCGCCGGGTGGACCTGGAACAGGCCGGTGGCCGGCTGGCGTTGGCGCAGACCAACCTGATGACCGAAAGCGCCAACCTGAATGACGTGACCCAGCGCTTCCGCCGCGTCACCGGGCTGGATGTGCCGGCGACCCTGGCGCCGCCGCCCCGTCTGGAAGACAGGCTGCCCAAGGATCCGAAGAACTTCAACGATTCGCTGCGCAGCAATCCTGCTTTCCTTTCCAAGCAGGCGCTGTTGCAGGCTGCGGATGCCGGCGTGCAATCGTCCAAGGGCGCGTTCTCGCCCAAGTTCGAATTCGTGGCGTCCAACGGCACGGATACGTCGCAGCCGGGTCCGGACTACAAGAACACGCGCAGCACCAATGTACAGCTCGTCATGTCGTACAACCTGTACCGTGGCGGCGCCGATTCGGCGCGGGTACGCCAGACGTCCGCCCAGAGCTATGCCGCGCGCGATGTCCGCAATTACACCTGCCGCAATATCCAGCAGGATCTGGCGATTGCCTGGAACAACGTGGTGCACCTGCGCCAGGCCCTGCCGTTCCTGCGCGACCATGAAGTCGCGACGACCAAGGTGCGCGATGCCTATCGCCAGCAGTTCCAGATCGGCCAGCGCACGCTGCTGGACTTGCTGGATACGGAAAACGAATTGTTCGAATCGCGCCGCGCGCTGACCAATGCGCTGTACGACCTGCAGGTCGCGCAGTACCGCTGGCTGACGCTGTCGCACAAACTGTTGCCCGCGCTGGGCCTGCGTCCCGCCAACGACGAGACGCCGGAAGAGAACGGCAAGCTGCAGGTCAGCGACGAAGTCATCAAGCTGTGCAATTCGACGGTGCCCGATGCGTCGCGCCTGGAGCCCGTGAAGGTCAACTACAACAGCGGCATGGCGCCCCCGGATCTCATCCCCGCGGGCAAATCCTCGCAACCCAGCCCGGCCCGGCCGGGTTCCTCCCCGAAGTGGTGATCTGCCATGGCGACTCAAGGCGAAAAGGATCAGGACGGCGAATTTTCCAAGTTGGACCTGGACTTCGTTCGTGTACTCGAAGATCTGATAGACGCCTTGATCGCCAACGGCACGCTGCGGCTGACTGACCTGCCGCCGCACGCGCAGCGCAAGCTTAACGAGCGTAAGCAGCACCGGGCCCGGTTATCCGAACATCTGGATCTGTTGGACGATGAAGACGGACAAGTCATTTGACCGCTCGGTGGACTCGTGGCGCGTAGATCCGCGCGCGGTTCATGACGATCCCTTGCTGGAGTGCCTGGTCGAGCTGACCCGCGTGCACGGGGTCCCGGCGACGCCGCAGGCCTTGTCGGCCGGGCTGCCGCTGGTGGACCAGCGCCTGACGCCGGCGCTGCTGCCGCGCGCCGCGGCGCGGGCCCGCCTGTCGGCCCGCATGGTCAAGCGCGCGGTGGCGGAGATCCCGACGGATATCCTGCCCGCGATCCTGCTGCTGCATGGCGAGCGCGCTTGCCTGCTGCTGGAGGCGCGCGAAGGCAAATACCTGATCAGCCATCCCGAGCTGGGTGCGGGTGCCGTGGAGATCAGCGCCGAGGAACTGGCGCAGGACTACACCGGCATGGCGTGTTTCGTGCGGCCGCAGTTCCGCTTTGACGCCCGCTCGCCGGAAGTCGGCAAGGTGCGCGGCCGGCACTGGTTCTGGTCGGCGATATTCGAAAACCGCCGCCTGTACCGCGATGCCATCCTGGCGGCGGTACTGATCAACGTGTTCGCCATGGCGATGCCGTTGTTCACGATGAACGTGTACGACCGCGTCGTGCCCAACAACGCGCTGGAGACCCTGTGGGTCCTGGTGGTGGGCATCGCCATCGTGGTGATCTTCAATACCATCCTGACCACGGCGCGCGCGCATGTCATCGACAGCGCCAGCAAGCGGGTCGACGTGAAGCTGTCGGCGCTCATCATGGAGCGGGTGCTGGATCTGCGCATGGAAGGGCGGCCGGCGTCGGTGGGCTCGTTCGCCGCCAATCTGCGTTCCTTCGAATCCATTCGCGACTTCATCGCGTCGGCCAGCATCACGACCCTGGTCGACCTGCCGTTCGTGGTCATGTTCCTGCTTGTGCTGGCGTGGATTTCGCCGTGGATGGTCATTCCGCCGGTGGTCGCCATCGTTCTGATCGTGCTGGTATCGCTGGCCGCGCAGTTCCGCATGGAAACGTTGACCATGGCATCCTACCAGGCATCGTCGCAGCGCAATGCGACCCTGGTGGAGGCCCTGACCGGCTTCGAGACGGTCAAGACGCTGAATGCCCAGGGCGCGATGCAGCGGAACTGGGAGCGCTCGACCGAGTACATCGCCAATATCAGCAGCAAGCTCAAGCTGATGTCCAGCACGACGGTCGGTTTCGTCGCCGCGATGCAGCAGCTGGTATCCGTGGCGGTGGTGACCATCGGCGTATACCTTGCCCACGATTCGGCGGTGTCCATGGGCGGCATCATCGCGGCGTCGATGATCTCCGGCCGCTGTCTGATCCCGCTGGGCCAGGTGGCGGGACTGTTGCTGCAGTACCAGAACGCCCGCACCTCGCTGGGGTCCATCGACAGCTACATGCAGCTGCCGGTGGAACGCCCGGAAACCGCGGAGTTCCTGCACCGTCCGGTCTTCCACGGATCGGTCGAATTCCGCGACGTGACGTTCGCCTATCCCGGCGCGGCGCAGCCCGTGCTGCGCAACGTGTCCTTCAAGCTGAACCCGGGCGATAAGGTCGGCATCATCGGGCGCATCGGCTCGGGCAAGACCACGCTGGAAAAACTCATTATGGGCCTTTACCAGCCCACGGAAGGCACGGTGCTGCTGGACGGCGTCGACGTCCGCCAGATCGATCCGGCGGACCTGCGCCGCGCGATCGGCTACGTACCGCAGGATCCGGTGCTGTTCTATGGCAGCCTGAAGCACAACATCGCCATGGGCGCGCCCTACGCGGATGACGCCAGCATCCTGGCGGCGGCCGAAGTCGCCGGCGTCAGCGAATTCGCCAATGTGCATCCGGACGGCTTCGACATGCTGATCGGCGAACGCGGCGAATCGCTGTCGGGCGGCCAGCGGCAGTCCGTGGCGATATCGCGGGCGCTGATCAACGACCCGCCGGTGTTCCTGCTGGATGAGCCCAGCAGCAACATGGACCACCAGAGCGAATCGCGCCTGCGCGGCCAGTTGGCGGCGGCCGGGTCCAACAAGACGATGTTCCTCATCACGCACCGCACCGCGCTGCTCGAGCTGGTGACCCGCCTGATCGTGATCGATGGCGGCCGCGTCGTGGCCGACGGTCCCAAGGACCAGGTGGTGGAAGCGTTGCGCACGGGCCGGGTGGGACGGGGGAGCTGAGCATGGACACGCATGTCGCGAACGAAAGCGGTTCGTTCCTGGGGGCGCTCGTGCGTCTGCCGCGGACGCTGTTCGTCAAGCTGTTCGACGTCCTGCTGGACGGCGAGGAGCGGGGCAAGCCCAAAGTGACGACCGGCTATGCCGGCAATGCCGAGTGGGCGATCTATCAGTCCGACGCGCGCGGCGCGCGCGTGCTGCTCTGGACCTCGCTGGTCGTGGTGGCGGGCCTGCTGGTATGGGCGGCGTACAGCCCCATCGACGAAGTGGTCCGCGGCGAAGGCAAGGTCGTGCCCTCCCGCCAGGTGCAGGTGGTGCAAAGCCTGGACGGCGGCGTGGTCAAGGAGATCATGGTCAGGCCCGGGCAGACCGTCGAGCCCGGCCAGATCCTGCTCAAGATCGACCCCACCCGGTTCAATTCCTCGCTGGGCGAGAACCAGGCCGAGTACTTGTCGCTGGAAGCCAAGGCCGCGCGCCTGCATGCTTTGGCGACCGGCGAACCTTTCCAGGTACCGGAGGAAGTCCTGGAGAAGCTGCCCGCGGCGGCCGAAGCCGAGCGCAATGCCTGGATCCAGCGCACCAACGAACTGAACGCCACGATCAACGTCGCGAAGGAACAGGTCAAGCAGCGCCAGGAAGAGCTGCGCGAAACGCAAGCCAAGCGCGACCAGGCGTCGACGACTTGCGCGCTGACGTCGCGGGAGCTCACGGTGACTCGCCCGCTGTTGAGCAGCGGCGCGGTTTCCGAAGTCGATTTGCTGCGTCTGCAGCGCGACGTCGCCAAGAGCTGCGGCGACCAGAAGGCCGCCGAAGCCCAGATCGATCGTATCCAGGCATCGATCCAGGAAGCGATGAGCAAGACCAAGGAGGCGGAGTTGAATATCCGCAACCAGGCGCGCAGCGACCTGTCGGATACCAACACCAAGCTGCGTACCCTGCGGGAGGGCAAGCTCGCGCTGGCCGATAAGGTCAAGCTGGCGGAAATCCGTTCGCCGGTGCGCGGCACCGTCAAGACGCTGCTGGCCAACACGGTGGGCGGGGTGGTGCAGCCGGGCAAGGACATCATCGAGATCGTCCCGACCGACGATACGCTGCTGCTCGAAGTGCGTGTCCTGCCGCGCGATATCGGCTTCCTGCACCCGCAGGAGAAAGCGCAGGTCAAATTCACCGCCTACGATTTCTCGATCTACGGCGGCCTGGAGGGCGTGGTGGAGCAGATCGGCGCCGATACCGTGACCGACGAGCGCGGTAACTCCTTCTACATCGTCCGGGTCCGGACCTCGAAAGCCACGGTCGGCGACCAGCACCTGCCCATTATTCCCGGTATGGTCGCCGAAGTGCATATCCTGACCGGCAAGCGGACGGTGCTGCAGTACCTGCTCAAACCCATCCTGCGCGCCAAAGAGAACGCATTCACCGAACGTTAGCAGGCTGGCTCGATTCAATAGTCCGTACGTTCCTTCGGATTCCCATCCGCATACCTGTCGCGGCGCGTCACGTCGCGCGGCGGCAGGCGACTGGAAGAGGTATTGATGCACGTGGCACCGGTTCTGTTCGTCACTCACGACGATCTGTTGTGGAAACACTGGTCGGGCCTGGACGCTCGCCGCTGGCTGCCCGCGCGCGGGCGTGCCCTGGCGGATCTGGCGCGCTGGCGCGAGCAAGGCAGGTCGCTGGCCGTGGTGGACGCGGATATTCCCAGGTTGCCCGCGTGGAATTCCGAGCAATGGACCGGCGCGATCAAGGGACTGCGGACCATCGTCGCCAGCGCCCGTCCCCATGACGAACAAGGCACCAAGGTACTGGCATCCGGCGCCGTCGGGTATTGCCATGCCTACGCGCCCCCCGCCTTGCTGAACCAGGTGCTGGAGGTGGTCGATGCTGGGGAAATCTGGATGGGCCGGTCGCTGGTGACGCGGCTGCTGCGCCTGGTGGAGAATCGCGCCGGCGGCAAAGAGGAATGGCACGCCAATGTGCTGACCGAGCGCGAAGACATGGTGGCGCGCCGCGCCGCCGTGGGCGAGGCCAACGGCGAGATCGCCGCCGCCCTGGGTATTACCGAACGCACGGTCAAGGCGCATCTGTCCTCCGTCTTCGAAAAGCTGGGCGTGAGCGACCGCCTGCAGCTCGCGCTGCGGGTGCACGGCATCAGCCGGTGACGCCGGGCTGCGCCGGTTTTTCCATCCCGGGTCTTGCGCCGGCCGGCCGAGGGCCCGACGGCGGACACCCAAGGGACGGTCTCCGGTAGCGGGCCTGCCGCGGGCGCAGCCGTCCGGCGTAGGCCGGAACCCGGCGCTTAGGGCGACCGGCGGGCTTCCCGGCCGTCCAGGTGGGCGAATGTACCGGCACGGCCTCCGCCATCTTCATTCCATCGCAGAACCTGTCCTCCAGGACAATATCCGCCATTGGTCCGGGTCTTTAGGATTACGCCATCTAAAACCGGAGCTAAAAAATGGCCTTCTCCACTCCCGCCGTAGTTACGCAAGTCGTCGGACGCGCCTGGATACGCAATAGCGATGGGTCGCTCACCGAACTGCATGCCGGCAGCCGGATCCCGCCCGATACCGAAATCGTGACTGCAACGGGCGCCACCGTCGCCCTGCAGACGGAAGGCGGCATGCCCCTGACGATCGGCGAGAACCGGGATGTGGCGTTCAATGCCGATATGGCGGGCCAGCCGGTCGATCGCTCCGAAGCCGCCGTGGCACCGCCCACCGGCACCGATTCCGACCGCCTGCTGGCGGCCCTGCAGAACGGCCAGGACCCGTTCGACAACCTGGATCCCACGGCTGCCCTGGTGGCGGGCGGCGGCGATGCCGGCGGCAGCAGCTTCGTGCGCCTGGCCCGCGTGGTCGAGTCGACCTCCCCGCTGGATCTTGCCTATCCTGGCGCCGGCACTCCCGCGATCAACCTGCTGACCCCGGCCGGCCTGGCGACGAACAATAACGCGCCCGCCAACGACCCGCCCACCGCCGGCAACGATACGGGCACGACCACCGAGAAGTCGTTCGTCACCGGCAATATCCTGACCAACGACACCGATCCCAACGGCGACGCGGTCTTCATCCAGTCGGTCGGCGGCACGCCGATGGCGACCGGTGGCGTGCAGGTCGCCGGTTCCACCGGCGGTACCTTCACGGTGTTCCCGGACGGCAGCTATATCTTCAATCCGGGCGATGCGTATCATCACCTGGGCGCCGGCCAGTCGGAAACCAGCACCGTCACGTACACGGTGTCCGATCCGTTCGGCAATACGTCGACCGCCACGGTGACCGTCACGGTGAACGGCCTGAACGACGTTCCGACCGCGACCGCGATCGACAACGTCAACGGCGTGGACGCGCAGCAGAACATCAATGTGAGCGTGGCCGGCCATTTCGCCGATGTCGACACCGGCGACAAGCTGACCTTCACGGCCAACGGCCTGCCTCCGGGGCTGACGATCGACCCGGACACGGGCGTGATCACCGGCGCCATCGACCATTCCGCCTCGCAGGGCGGCAACAACGGTGTCTACCAGGTCACCATCACCGCGACCGATACCAGCGGCGCGACCGTGACTGAAACCTTCAACTGGAACGTCACCAACCCCGCGCCGTTGGCGGTCAACGACGCCGCCGCCACCACCGAGGACGCGGCGGTATCGGGTAACGTCCTGACCGGCAATGCCCAGGGCGTGGGCCGCGATATCGATCCGGACGGCGATACGCTGGCCGTCGTGCATGCGGGCGACAAGGACGTGACCGCGGCCGGTGTGGAGGTCGCCGGTTCGGCCGGCGGTACGTTCACGATCCGCGCGGACGGTTCGTACTCCTTCAATCCGGGCGAGGATTTCCAGAGCCTGGCGGCCGGCGAAACCAAAACGACGACCGTCAACTATACGATTTCCGACGGCGAGGGCGGCACCTCCATCGCGACCTTGACCCTGACGGTGACCGGCACCAACGATGTGCCGGTCATCACCCCGGGCGAAGGCGGCCCCGACGCCAACCACGTCAAGGAAGACGAAGTCCTGACGGCTGAAGGCAAGCTGGACATCGTCGATCCCGACCACGACCAGTCCTTCTTCCAGGCGCAGAACGGTACGGCCGGGCAGCACGGCACGTTCTCGATCGACACCGAAGGCCACTGGACGTACAACCTGACGAACGACGATCCGCGGGTACAGCAGCTGGCCGTGGGCGAGCAACTGACCGAGACTTTCACGGTCAAGTCCGCTGATGGCACCGAAACCACGGTGACCATCACCATCGACGGCACCAACGACGTCCCGACCATCAGCGGCCCCAACACGGCGGCGGCCACGGAAGATGTCGAACAGACCGTCTCCGGCCAGCTTTCCGTGGCCGATGTGGATACGAGCGATACGCACAGCTGGTCGGTGTCGGGCGAGCCCAAGGGCCAGTACGGCACCATCAGCGTCGACCAGACCGGCAAGTGGACCTACACCGTCGACCAGCAGGCGACGCAGGCCTTGGCCAAGGACCAGCAGGTCCAGGAAACCTTCCATATCCTGGTCGATGACGGCCACGGCGGCACGGCCGTTCAGGACGTGACCATTACGATTACCGGCACCAACGATGTGCCGGAAGTCAGCAGCGGCGCGAACGCCGTGACCGAAGACCAGGGCGTCAACAACGATGGCAACCTGGTGGCCACGGGCCAGCTGACGATCACCGACGTGGACACGGGCGAAAGCCACTTCCAGGCGGGCGCGCACTTTGACGGCAGCACGGGCAACGGCAATGCGCCGCTGGGCCAGCTGGTGTTCAACGCCGACGGTTCGTACACCTACACGGTGGCGAACGACAACGCGGTGGTGCAGGGTCTGCGCAGCGGCGAGAGCATCGTCGAAACGTATACGGTGACCAGCCAGGACGGCTCGGCCACCAGCACGATCACGATCACGATCAACGGCACGGACGACGTTCCGGTCATCACGCCGCATTCGCCGGACAGCGACAAGGGCGAGGTGAAGGAAGACACGACGCTGAGCACCAGCGGCAAGCTGGACATCGTCGATGCCGATCATGACCAGTCGTTCTTCCAGGCGCAGGACAATACGGCGACCCAGCATGGTACGTTCAGCGTCGATGCGAACGGCAACTGGACGTACAACCTGAACAACAGCGATCCGGCGGTCCAGGCGCTGGCGGTGGGCGAGAGCCTGACCGAGAAGGTGACGGTGGTGACGGCCGATGGCACGACGACCGAAGTCACGATCACGATCGACGGTACGAACGACGTTCCGCAGATCAGCGGCGAAGCGACCGGCGCGTTGAAGGAAGACGCGGCACCGTCGGTATCGGGCCAGCTGGCGGTGTCGGATGTGGACACGAGCGATGCGCACACGTGGTCGGTGCAGGGCAATCCCAAGGGCCAGTACGGCACGCTGACGGTGGACGCCACGGGCAAGTGGACGTATACGGCCGACAGCAAGGCGATTCAATCGCTGGCCGAAGGCCAGGAGAAGGTCGAGACCTTC
>NZ_JBMQQZ010000099.1:0-5449 GCF_057362025.1 Bordetella sp.
CCCGGGAAATCCAAGCCGTTGCGAACACTTTGAATTCCAGGCCCCGCAAAACGCTTGGCTGGAAGACGCCTGCGGAAGCTCTGGACGGGTACCTAAAATCTGTTCAACAATCCAGTGTTGCGACGACCGGTTGAATGCGCCCTGGGTACCCATGTCGGGGTGGTGGACCGTACGCTCGCGATCCTGTCGGAGGATGGCGAGGTCCTGGCCCATGTGTCGCGCGACAAGGATGTCAAGGGCATCCCCATGGAGACGACGTTAGGGCGGGCTCGCAGCGGTACGCGGCTCGATGGGCATGCCCGGGGCGTCTGGGTGTGGCGCGAACTGGACGCAGCGCATCCCGAACTGGGCAGGGTCGTCGCCAATCTCGATGTGGGAGATTTCATGCGGCAGCGTGGCGACCTAGCGATCGAACTGATTCTGACGGGGCTCGGTATCAGCGTGGCGGGGGCATGCCTGGGCTTCATCGTCGCGCGAAGAATGCAGCGTCCGATCATGCTGTTGACCCAGCGGTTGCGGTCCGCGCGCGGCGAGCCGCCTCGCCTGCTGGCGCCGGACACCTTTCCCCATGACCCTGAAATGGAGGACCTGCTGGCCGCCTACAACTGGATGGTGCAAGGGCTCCATGAACGGGAGGCACTGGCCAGCCGCCAGGCTCGCGTCGAACGCGAAGCCCTGCTCGGACGCATGTCGGCCGCGCTGGCGCACGAAGTCCGGAATCCCCTGGGCGGTATGCGGACTGCGCTGCAGACCCTGCGGCAATTCGGGCACCAGGACGATGCGCGGCGCGAATCGCTGGACTTCGTGGGCCGCGGGCTGGAGGCCCTGCAGGCGGTGGTGGACGCCAGCCTGCGCACGTTTCGTCCCGGCGATGCCTACCAGCCCCTGCGCGGCGCGGACTTGCGCGACGTGCGCCTGATGGTGCGGGCGCAGGCGGACCGCCAGGCGGTGTCCGTACACGTGGACAGCGATTGGCCGGAGGCGGATGCGCCCATGCTGCCCGCCGCGCCGGTGCGCCAGCTTTTGCTGAACCTGGTCCTGAATGCCGTCGCGGCGTCGCCGCGGGGCGGGGCTGTGTGGGTGATGGCGCGCGCGCGCAACCGGGCGCTCGCCATTCATGTACGCGACCAGGGGGTAGGGATGCCAGATGAAGCCAAGGCGACGCTGCGCAATGCGCCCCGGGCGATAGGCGAACGGATGGGCCTGGGGATCGTGGTCGATTTGGTGGGCGGCCTGGGAGGCCGGCTGCGCGTGCATGGCGCCACCCGCGACGGAACCTGTATTTCCCTCTGGCTGCCGTACTGGGGGGCGAATCGCATATGACGGCCTATATCGACGTACTGCTGGTCGAAGACGATGCCGTGCTGGGTGGCGCCATGCGCCAGCGGTTACTGCTGGAAAGCCTGTCCGTGCAATGGGTGGAAAGTTGCGCCCAGGCCGTCGAGGTGTTGCGCCGGTCCCGGCTGCGCCCGGCCTTCGTGCTGGCCGATATCCGTTTGCCGGATGGATCCGGCGAGGATCTGTATCGCCGCATCGTGCCCTATCTTGCCAATACGACGGTGGTGTTCGCGACGGCCTATGGCGATATTGCCCAGGCCGTGCGGCTGGTCGGCGCGGGCGCGAACGATTATCTGACCAAGCCCTACGACGCCGATGCGGTAGTCGCGCGCATACGCGCGGCAGTCGAGCGGTATGCCGGCCGCGAAGGCAAGGGGGAGCCTGTACGGGAATCCCCCTTCGCGATCGGCACGGCCTGCGCCGACGTCGCCGTGGCGATCGAGCGCCTGGCGGCGTCCGACATGCATGTGCTGCTCGAAGGCGAGACCGGCGTGGGCAAAGAGCTGACGGCCCGGTATATGCATCGGCGATCCCGTCATGCGGACGGCCCGTTCATGCCGGTAAGCTGCGCGGCACTGGGCGATGCCCTCGCGGAGGACCAGTTGTTCGGCCATGTGCGCGGCGCGTTCAGCGGGGCCGATGCCCCCCGCGACGGCTATCTCGCCCAGGCCGGCAACGGTACCTTATTCCTGGATGAAGTCGGCGAACTCGCCCCCCGCGCTCAGGCCATGCTGCTGCGTGTGCTGGAAGACGGGCTCTATCGCCCGCTGGGCGCCGTGCAGCCCACGCGGATGGGATGCCGCGTTATCGTCAGCACCAACGTGGATCTGCAACAAGAGGTGCGGGAAGGGCGATTCCGCCACGATCTTTACTACCGGTTGGCGGTGGGCCGCCTGCCGTTGCCGCCGCTGCGCCACCGCCGCGAGGATATCCCGGTACTGGCACGCCGCTTTCTGGTCGGACAGGATGCGATGCGTGGCGTGGCCGCGCGCGAGTTCACGCCCCAGGCCCAGACGGCGCTGGTCGAACACGACTGGCCCGGTAACGTCCGCGAACTGCGCAACCGCGTGCAGCGCGCGGCGGTAATGACGGACGCGGCGGAACTTGACGCCGCGGACCTGTTTCCGGAGAAGCGCCTGGACGAGGACGTTCCGGCAGACCTTGCAACCCTGCGTGCGGATGCGGAATGGCAGGGCATCCAGCGAGCGATCGCGGAGGCGGGCGGACAACTGGGCGAGGCCGCCAGGCTGCTGGGGATTTCGCGGACCACGCTTTGGAAGAAGATGCGGCAGGCGCGCGAGCGCGGGCACCGATGATTCGGGCTGGAAGCACCAGGCAATTGATGAATGCCTGGCTGATATCGCAAGAAACGTCGGTACCGTCGAAAGATCCTGACTCAAGGGTCCTGCTCGCTAGGCAAGCAACTGCCGCGCCTCATCCAGGGAAAGCACCGTGGTACGCGACTCGAACGCCGTGGCGAAAAGATGTTCGTGCACGATCGGATCCGGGTCATAGCAGCAATCCTTCACGGTGAACAGGCGGAAGTCCGCATCGCTGGCGTGGGCGATGGACGACAGCATGACGCCGGTCGAGGCGATGCCCGCCATGATCAGCGTATCGACGCCCCGGGCGCGCAGCCGGGCTTCCAGGTCGGTACCGAAGAACACGCTGGCACGATGCGCGACGATGAGCGGTTCGTCGGCACGTTGGCCGAGTTCGGGCGAGATCCTGTCGTTGACGAAGAGGCCAAGCTGCCTGATGCCCTGGCCGTTCTTGTTCAAGGGGCTGACTTCGGGATAGCCGGGGCTGAAGTGGATCTTCGCGAAATAGACGCCGGCGCCTTTGCCCAGGGCGGCGTCGCACAGGCTGCGCGTATTGGCCAGCAAGGCGGGCGCCACCGAAGGGAAAAGCGCCATGATGTCGGTCTGGTAATGCATCACCAGCAGCGCGGTGCGCGCCGGCACGAAGTGGGCAGTGGGAGTCGACATAAGCGCCGCAGCCGTGGGAAAAGGCTATTTTGCTACATCTTGCCACCCCATTCCGTCGCGCGAGAACGCGCGCAGTTTGTCCTCGTCCAGTGCCAGCCCCAGCCCCGGCTCGTCCGTCAGCGCGATCACGCTGTCCCGTTGCGCCGGCAGGGGGCGCGCCAGCATGTCATGCAGTGGGTTGCGGATATACATGTCTTCGAAGTACCGGAAGCGCGGTATCGCGGCCGACAGATGCATGGACGCCGCGATGCAGATCGGCCCCGATGCGCCCGTATGCGGGCATACCGCGATGTTGTAGGCATCCGCCAGGGCGGCGATGCGGCGGCACCCCGTGAAGCCGCCTGCGCGGGCGATGTCCGGCTGCGCCACATCCAGCAGGCCTTGCTCGAAGAAGGGCCTGAAGCCCGCGCTGGTGAATTCGCCTTCGCCGGCCGCGATGCGGATGTCCTTGACGGCATCGCGCACGCGCGCATAGCCGGGCAGGTCGTCTGCCAGCACGGGTTCTTCCAGCCAGTAGACGCCAAGGCGTTCCGCCGCCCGTCCGACGACGATGGCGGAGGTGGGGTCGTATCCCGCGTTTGCGTCCAGCATGATCTCGATATCGGGGCCGACGGCGGCGCGCACCGCTTCGATGCGCGGGATGTCGGCGTGGATGCCTTGTCCCACCTTCAACTTGATGGCGCGATATCCCCGCTTGACCAGGGCGCGCGACTCGTCGGCCATGACTTCCGGGGTATCCAGCAGCACCGACGATGCATACGCCTCGATCTGCCGCCGTCCGTGGCCTGCCAGCAATTGCCAGGTCGGCCGGCCGGCGGCCTTGCCCAGCAGGTCCCACAGCGCGATATCGACGCCCGCGATCGCTTCCATCAGGAAGCCGCGGGAATGCCCGCGCGCTCGCATCGTGCGATACATGTCTTCCCACAGTCCCTCCACATGCTGCGGGTCGCGGCCGATCAGCACGGGGGCCAGGATTTCCCGCACCACGGCGGCGGCGACGCCCGGCCCCAAGCGGGCAATGCACTCGCCGGTGCCGTGGATACCCTCGTCCGTGACGATCCGTACCGCCGTGGCGGTCAGCGAGGCCAGCGTGAAGGTGGAGATGCGCCAGGGCTTCTCCAACGGCGCTTCCAGTGTCATGGTCTGTATGGCGGCGATCTTCATGCGTTTTTTCCTCCGCGCTGGGCGGTCAGGGTGGCCCAGGGGCCGGAATTGCCGGGATAGGCGACGCCGTAGCGGGCCACCGCATCGTCGTCGAAACGAAAGGCCAGGCCGGGCTCTGTGGGCAGCAGCAGATGGCCGTCGCGGGCGACCAGTTGCCGGTCCAGCAGGCGGCGCAGGTTGACGATATGGTCGTCCGGCATGAACTCCATCCAGTTGGCGTTCGGGCACGATGCCACCAGGTGCACATGGATGTCATGCCAGGCATGCGGGGCCACCGGTACGCCGTAGCTGGCCGCCGTGGCCGCGATGCGCCGCCATTCCGTGATACCGCCGCACACCGTGGCGTCCGTTTGCAGGATGGCGGCGGCACCGCGCTCCAGCAGGTCCTTGAAGCGCCATCGGCCGGCTTCGATTTCACCGGTCGCCACCGGAACGCGGGTGGCGCGCGCCAGGCGGGCATGATTGTCGATATCGTCCGGAGAGAACGGTTCCTCGATCCAATAGGGATGATGCGGTTCGATGCGCTCCATGTATTGCAGGGCGGTGGGCAGGTCGGGCCAGGCGTTGTTGGCGTCCAGCATCAGGTGCACATCCGGGCCGATCGCCTCGCGTACCTTGCCTACGCGCGCGGCTTCCTGTCCGGGCGGCAGCTTGCCCACCTTGATCTTGACCGCCGCGTAGCCCTCGTCGACGAAGGCGCGCATTTCGGCGGCCAGGTCGTCGTCCGTCTTGCCGGGCCAGTAGTAGCCGCCGCTGGCGTAGGCCGGCACCTTGTCCGTGACCACCGCGCCCAGCAACTTGTACAAGGGCTTGCCCACGCTGCGCGCCTTGTCCGCGCTGGATGTGGCGCTGTGGGACCTGAACGCGCGCAGCGTGGGCAAGCCCTTGTACAAGTTGCTGGGCGCGGTGGTCACGGACAAGGTGCCGGCCTACGCCAGCGGCGGCTACTACTGGCCCGG